>JAPLKI010000012.1 GCA_026388155.1 Elusimicrobiota bacterium | reverse complement strand
CCGCGACGGTGAGGACCGTTCAAGTCTGAAAGCATTGTCTTTCAGACGCGTTCCGGAGCCGGCGGAAGACTTCAGGATTCTTCTTTAAAACCCGGTCCCGGAGCGCGCGGGGAAAGCGCCGGCGCCCGTTCCCGCAAGATATGCGGGCGTCAGGGTGCCTCATTGCGGAAGTCGGGAGTGTATATTTAGAGCGACCGCCGGCGCTGAAAAGATATAATTTGCACATGGAAAAAAGGAGCGGCGGGAAAAAATTGCTTACGGACATCGGCCTGTTCTATTGCGCCGCCATCTGGGGCTCCACCTTTATAGTGGTCAAAAGCGCGCTGAATTCGGTCAACCCCGTGGTCATGGTGGGCATAAGGTTTTTTATCTCCGCTCTGCTGCTCCTGCCCTGGGTCCTTAAACGGAAAAACAAGACCGCAATGATGAAAGAAGGTTTTGTCCTTGCCTGCGTTCTGGCGTGCCTTTACCTGAGCCAGACTACGGGACTTTTATATACCACCGCCTCGAATTCGGGATTTATAACCGGGCTGTTCATAATATTTATCCCGGCGTTCATGTTCATTTTCCGGCGCAAGGAACTCTCCCGGCTGCAATGGGTCTCCGCGATCCTGGCCGTCGCCGGTATGTGGCTTTTGACCGGCGGCATCAGCGGATTGAACAGGGGCGACGCGCTGGCGCTCGCAGCCGCGGCCGCTTACGCGGCACACCTTATAATCACCGACCGGTATGTAAAAGCCGAAGCCGACCCCGTAATGCTCGCCTTCCACCAGTTCTGGATGGTGGCGGTCATTTCATTTATCCTGGCCGGCGCCGCGGGCTGCCCTATGGGAGTGGCGGGTTTGAAAGGCTGGGGCGTTATCATCTTCCTGGCGGTATTCCCCACGCTTATCGCGTTCTACATACAGATGCTGGCCCAGAAGGAATCCGAGCCGTTCAAAGTGGGGCTTATCTTCACGCTTGAACCGGTGTTTGCAGCCATTTTCGCCTGGACCTGGGGAGGAGAGAGATTTATAGCCGTGAAAGCCGCCGGCGGCTTTCTGATAGTCTCGGCGATGCTGATCGGCGAACTTTCAAAATTAAATTTCAGGCGCGCGGCCAAAGCCGCATAAAACAGCGGTATTGCGTCTTTTTTTACACCTTATCTTTGCGTTCGAAGATCCTTACCGAACATTGCCCCTTGGGGTGATATGTTCTGGCCTCGTCATCCCAGACAAGGTGCGGCTCAGGCTCTCCCAGGATTATGTCGGAATAGGCGACCAGCTCATAGGACTCACGCAGATATTTATCCGCCCAGATATCCATTTCCGCGCAGGAATTCCCTTCGCAGCACCAGGAAGCCGGGTGTGCCACGTAAACGATATAGTGCGGCGCCGCTTTTTCGACATCCGTTATATATTCCTTCCGCCAGTCGGCGGCGTAGGGATTTCTCGGATTTACCAGGTGAGTTATAAAGGCATGCCGGGTGGCGTTTCGGCAGCGCGAGTACAGGAATATCTGCGGCTCAGAGCCAAGTATGGCCAGCTTATCGCCGGGATGAGACCGGTTGCGCAGATAATCTCCGATCCTTTTCGAGCTTGGGAAGGGGTTGTCGCCGTATACTCCGCGCAATATGGCGGTGTTATTATTGCCGAAATAGTAGTCCCACCTCTGGGCGAACATGTATCCTTTCCCCAGGCAGAACAACAGAATTATCGCCAGTTCCCACTTCAAGGCGCCCGGCCCCGTAACGCGAGAGCTGAATTTCAACGCCAGCGAAATAACGATGGCAACGCCTATTATAGCCGCCGGAATGACCTGAAGCCAGTAATGAGCGTAAAATGTGTAGCCCGGAACTACCGCCAGCAGAGAGGCGCAAACCAAAAGCCATATGACCAATTTCTCGTTCCGGGATTTGTCGGTAACGGCCAATAATATCACGCCGGCGATCGCCAGTATGACGCTCAGGCTGTTTTCCCTGAAAATTACCCCGGCTGTTAACTTAAGAACGTACTTCACTATTTGAAATGGAACAGTGGGCGTGACAAATAAAGACGGCAATTCGACCACGCTGAACCAAAACTGCCGAAAAACCCCTAATTTCCACATCTGGGCAAAAAAAACCAGGCTCACCACAGCGGCTCCCGCTCCGAACCATAGCAAGCGGCGCCATCTCCCTGAATACTCGTTATTATCAGCTAATAATATCGCCGCGATCCCCCATAAAAAGAAGAAAATTCCGCTCTGCTTGACCCAAACAGCCATGCCTAACGCCATTCCGGCAAGCATATACTGCCAGAATGGAATATCCTTCTTCCACCCCAGCAGCAGGGCCATGCCTATCATTACATAGAACATCACAAGATGTTCGGACATACAGCTAAACCCGCACATGGCCGGAGACAGGGAAAGCGTGGCAAAACTTGCCGCGGCGCAGAGCGCCGGGATAACGCCAAAAAGCCGTTTAAGCAGGAGATAGCCCAGCAATAGCGTCAATATATTAAGGACCATGAACGCGCCATGAATGTTCCCTTCCTCGGGGCCGAAAACAGCGACCAGCGCCGCATAGGAATACATGTTGCCCGGGGGTTTGTCCTCATAAAAATCCTGATAAGGAACCTGCCCCTGAAGGAGCATTTGCCCGAAGTAGATGTAAGCGCCCTCATCGCGCTCGTAAGGTATATTGATGAGATTAATACGCAATACAATGGTCAGCAATATAATACCGAAAAGGAGTTTCCACTCATTACCATGCAAAAGCGCCATTATTTCTAACGGACTTTCAGGCATGACCTCGCCGGGAGGCTGAATGTTTTTTGATATTTTTTTTGATAATTTCATATTTAGTTTTTATCCGCTTTCAGGAATAGACATTCAAGAACCGCGGCTATATATTTCGATCCGCGCCGCAAAAGCCCCGGTACCGACTGCGCCATCTTTGATTCTCCTTTCCACCGGGGCCCCAATTCATACGGTATCTCTTTAATGCGATAGCCGCGTTCGAACAGGGCATGCATAAGCCGGATAAAGTATTCCCCGAAGTCTCCCCGCAAAGGGATATTCCGCAACGCGTCCCGCCTGACGGCTATAAATCCGCTGGTCCAGTCAAAAAACCTGCGGCGCAGCAGTATCCTGGTAAACCGCGAGAGGACCAGGCTGAAAACCACTTGCAAGGCAAGGACCAGGCTCGTGCACTTCAGCCTTTTGTCCGCCCCTCCCGGGATGAACCGCGATCCGACGGCCGCGTCGCAGTCCCCATTCCTGACCGCCCCAGCCAGCGCCGCCAGCCGTTCCGGGGGCATTGACAGATCGCAGTCCATCCATGCCACTATCTCTCCGCTGGCCGCGTTTATCCCGCTTTGCAGCGCCGAGGTAAGGCCGCCGCCGCCGGTCCGCACCAGCAGCCGCACTTCCGGCTCGGCCGAAAACTCCCGCCTGACCGCTTCAGCCGTGCCGTCGGGCGAATTATCGTCCACGACAAGCAGCTCGCGCGGGGCGGGCAGCGAGGCCAGGATACGCCTTACGAGCGGAACGATATTGTCCCGTTCGTTCAGGCACGGCAAAATAACGCTTACGCGGGCCGGCGGCATATTCAGCAGCCCCTTAAAACAAAGCAGGCGTTCCAAACGCCGCCGTCAAGCGGCCTGCCGGTAAGCCATTGCCCGGAATGTAAAATTTTAAAACCGCAGTCATTCGCTAGACCTTCGACCTCCGGGGCGAACAGGTAGCGCATAAAATGCGTTTCCCGCAGTTCTTCGCGTTTCCCGGCGGCTTTCCATTTAACGCGCAGATGATATTTCACCTCGACCACCGCGCGCTCGGGATGAATGACCGGTTCCGCCCGCCTCAGAACCTCCAGTTGAGCGTCGCCGGCAATTTTAGAGCGGCTGGCCGGCGGGTCGGCGAGCACAGCCGGGCCGTGCCAGGCGTCAAAAATAAAGAGTCCGCCCTCGCGCACATGCTCACGCGCGGTCATGAACGCAGCACGCAGGTCCTTATCCGCGATTTGATAGCTCACAACATGAAAAAGGGCAAGCACCGCGTCAAACCGGCGGCCAAGGCGCACGCTGCGGATATCTTCCCTGATAAATTCCGGAACGGCCCGGCCCTTGAGCGCCAGTCCCGCTCTCTTGCGATGGACCAGAGCTTCGGCCTGCCGCAGCATACCCGCGCTTCGCTCCACCCCGCACACGGCATAGCCCTTGCGCGCCAGAAAAAGAGCGTGCCTGCCCGTTCCGGAGCCGAATTCCATCACGGTTTTAACACCGGGGCCAAACCGCTTGAACAGCTTACCGATATAAGCCGCCTCCCCCGCATAATCCTTATCCCGGTAAAGCAGGTCGTAATAACGCGCATATCCGCCGAATACCCGGCTCATTTGTTTTTCCCGGGCTGTTTAAAATGGATCTTATCCCCGTCCCCGGAGTAGGGGCCCTGTTTAATTTCAATAATAGATGTCTCCTCAAGCATTTCCAGGGCGTGTCCGCCGCCGCATAGCATAATAACATCCCCCGCGGAAAGAATGCGCCTGCAAAGCAGCTTGCGGCCTGAAGTGTAGAGTTCCACCCTTGCCCGGCCTTCGCGGATCAGAAGAACCTCATGCGTATAAAACTGCGGCGCATGAAACCTCTCAGCAAGATCGGTCCTGTGGGTATGCGCGGCGATCTTCCTGCCCGCCGGGTGCCTCATGCGCGCTAACTGCTGGGAATAATTTGGAGGGGTAAAAAATTGTATTCCCGGCTTCCCTCGTCCCGCGCGGACGATCAGGGCTATCGGCTCAGCTCCGTCGGCAATGTTCTCGATCAGAGGTTTGGTCATTTGCGGCTCCGGTTATGCCGGCTGCCAAGCGTTTTGCGCACAGTTTCTATCACAAACGCGACCTGGGCATCCGTAATGGCCTGTCCGGAGGGAAGCAGAAGCCCGCGGGATTGTATGGCTTCCGTAACGGGAAAGGACTGCCCCGCGAAAAGGCCGATTTTACCGTAACAGGGCTGCATATGCAGCCCGAAGAAAAAAGGCCTGGTATCCACCCCTTCGCTGCCCAGGCGCCTGGAAAATTCCAGCGCGTCGAACGGGACATTGTCCTTCAGCCGTATCGCGTACATCCAGACCGAAGACCGCGCCCAGGCCTCGACATGGGGAAAAAATAACGGCAGACCCGACAGGCCGCGGCTGTAAAGTGCCGCGACCTCGCGTTTGCGCTCCAGAAATCGCGCGATCCTTTCCAGCTGCGCGCAGCCTATGGAGGCCTGCATATTTGTCATGCGGAAACTCCAGCCGCGGTCCGCATGAATATAACGCCTGTCAGCGCCGAAACAAAGATCGCGCCGGGAACGAAGCGCGGAGG
Source organism: Elusimicrobiota bacterium (assembly GCA_026388155.1). NCBI lineage: Bacteria > Pseudomonadati > Elusimicrobiota > Elusimicrobiota bacterium. The sequence goes on along the minus strand of JAPLKI010000012.1, from coordinate 9,516 downwards.
CGGCGGCGGCATTGTCGGTCAGAACCATGCCGCCTTCGCCGCAGGTGATGTTTTTATTGGCGTAAAAGGAAAAGGCGGACATATCGCCAAAGCTTCCGCACCGCCGCCATTCGCCGCCGATACGGCATTGCGCCCCTATCGCTTCCGCCGCGTCCTCGATAATTTTCAGCCGGCGCCGGGCGCATAATTTTATCAGCGGCTCCATATCGACCGGATGCCCGTAAAGATGCACCGGCATGACCGCCACGGTCCGGGCGGTTATCTTGCCGCGCGCATCCGCGACATCCATACAATAAGTCAAGGGGTCGCAATCGACAAGGACCGGGGTCAGATCATTGCGAAGCACGGCTTCCAGACAGCTGACAATGGTGAACGCGGGAAGCAGGACCTCTCCGCCGGCGGGGAGAGCCAGGACCGATACGGCCAGTTCAAGAGCGGCCGTGCCACTGCTTACGGCCACTCCATAACGGCGGCCGCAATAAGCGGCCCACTCTTTTTCAAAGCGCTCGACATAACCGCCTGCCCCTGAAATCCAGCCCGTTCTGACGCAATCGGAGACATATTCCGCCTCCCGACCCGACAGGAGCGGCTCGTTTGCCGGAACCAGGACTTTCTTTTGAGTCATTACCTCAAATCCTTACAAAGGAACTTTATAGAGTACGACCGACTAAAACACATGATTATAAAAAAACGTCCCGGGAACCGGAGCAATCAAATTGCTGACACGGTTTACCTGGGACGGCGGCCCGACCATCCCAAACCTCCGAAGCTTAGCAGCTCCGGACCCTTAATTTTAGTGTAATATTTCTGATTGCGTTTGTCCAGAACAGAATCATCCTGTGTCCAAAAGCGGCGCAAACCAGCGCTAAACAGCATAAATTGGGAGAGATAAAACTTTGGGATTTCACCTATGCTTTGATAAGTTTTGCCCATACCTCGCGGGTGCGCGGGCCGTCATATTCGCATAGATATATCCCCTGCCAGGTTCCCAGTTGAAGGTCCCCGTCCTCTATAAAAACCGTAAGCGAGGGCCCCACCAGCACCGATTTTATATGGGCCGGGGAATTACCCTCGGAGTGGCGGTAGGGAAAATCCTCTGATACGCTCTCATTCAGCTTGGCTATGATGTCGCGCTTCACGTCCGGGTCGGCGTTTTCGTTTATCGCCAGACCGCAGGTGGTATGGGGGACGAAGATGTGGCAAATTCCGCTTTTCAACCCACTTTCCCGGACTATCCCCTCGATCTCGCCGGTTATATCGGCCATCTCCGACTTCGCCGAAGTTTTAACCTTGAATTTATACACCATTTTTCCTCCAGCCTTGCAAAGCTGCCGGCACATCCGAATTAAACAATAAATCCCCCCGCCCCCGCAAAACAAAACCGCCGGAGATATTCTTCCCGGCGGCAAGAACCCGGTTTAAATCGGTCACTTAGTCAAATGTCATATTGTCACATGCTTTATACTGCCGGGCAGTTTCCCGCAGATTCGGACTACAATGTGAAGCCTGGAAGACTGATCGATGCGGAGCAACAATATATTATTATGTGAACGCCATCCCGCACACCACAAACGTTCAAGAAGCGAACTTTTCGGCCCGGCGGAGCAGGGCTTCCACGCGGATCCTTAGTTCCTGCGGCGAGAAGGGCTTGGTCATGTAGTCGTCGGCGCCCAGGTCCAGGCCTTCGGCCTGCTCGCCAAAGCGGTCCTTGCCGCTCAGGATAAGCACGGGGAGGAGCTTGAGCGCGGGCGACTCTTTCAGCTTTTTAAAGATCTGCACGCTGTCGCCGTCGGGGAGCATCCGGTCCATAATTATTATGTCGAAGGCTTCCTTCTCCAGCAGTTCCTCCGTCTCCTTGATGGAACCGGTGGTGGAAATATGGACGTCGCGGCCTTCCAGGATCTTTGTCACCACCAGGGCTACATCAGCCTCGTCCTCTACAATTAGTATACGCTTGACTTCCTTCTTCATATATCTCCCTCTTGACCTACGGTATTAATACCATTAACCCCGACACTCCCACAACCCCCAAAAAAAGAGATAGCGCCAGTTGTCTTTTTCCCCAGGCCAGGGGACGCGTAAACGCCTAAATGCTTTTCCTTCGCTATTTCCCTGCCCTTATTCGCCGGGGAGTTATTGGGCCGGCTGGGCGGTCAGGCTGCAGCGCCTGGCCAGCAGGAAAATTCCCAGCGCGCTGTTGGAGACCACAAGCAGCGCCGGGTAAAGCCAGGTGGAGATGGTGTAATGCTCTATCGCGAACAGCGAAAAGAACGAGCACAGCGTTGCGATAAAATAGCTGGAGGCGGATTCTTCATACGGTTTGTCCCACGCCTTCCTTACTGTCGGTAAATAGCCGATGGTATCTATGATACAGACTATAATAACCGACCAGACTGGCGTTTTGGTGATGACCCAGAGAGGAACGGTGGTCATAGCGACCGCCAAAGTGGTCCAGTCGCTCCTGGTGATATTCTTTTCGCCTTTAAAATAGCCCAAAACCACCAGTATGCAGCAGGTGGCCGCGCTGAATCCCCTCGCCCACGAACCGGGGCCTGCGCCTTCGGCAACCTGCGCCGCGAATCCTATGCTTGAGATCGTTGCCCAGATGAGCCAGGAAAACGCATGAGGCTTGGTTTTTCCTTTAAAAATAGATGTCAGATAGATAACGCGTGAAAGCGCCATCATTATGATAGATACAAAGCCGAAGAATACGGTGAGAGTCATAACACGCAGAGATTCAGGCTGGGGCAGGCGGTATTCAGACGGCGGCTTTTTCTTTGGCGGAAGGCGCGGGGCGGACCAATGCTTCCAGGGTCTCGCGCACTATCAGGTCCGCCCACTCCTTGCGCAGCTCGGTTCTGGGCGCCGGGAGCGTCCGGTGCTCTATTGCGAGTTCTTCCAGCAAGGCGTTGAGACGGTTGTAAATATCCTCCTGAAATTCCCGGCTCTGCGCGTCGCGTATGCCGTCATCCATAAGCTCGCCCGTCATCGGCAGCTTATAGATGACGTCATATGGGAACTTTTCGGTGTAGCCCTTCAGAAAATCCCGGATGAACTGGTTGCTTCCGCAGCGCCGTTCCATGTAGGCCAGATTGTCGAAAACGCTGCGGTCGCATACCACCACCTGATAATTGCGTATCACGGCGCGCAGCTCCTCGGTGATATGCTGCATCATTATGTACAGCTGGGCCGGCAGGGTGGTGGTTTCGTTTATGGGTATGCCCTGTTCGAAGGCGGCAGCCGCCATCTCCGAAAAAACCTTAACTTTGAGGCCGCGTTTCTTCAGCTCCGCCGCCACCTCATAGCATAGGGTGGTCTTTCCGGTGCCGTGGGTGGAAATGAGAGCTATTTTGTAAGGCGGTTTTTTTGTGCTGGGCATTTTAAACTCCGGGGGATTTCAGTTTCCCCTATACTACACTTTTTACCGCCATCGGGCAACTGTACGCCGCAGATCATGCCGCAAGGGCGAACGAACCGGGCGCCCGGAACAGCGGCACCCGGCAAATTCCGACAAGCTTAAAACTGGACCTGGGGCGCCTGCTGCGCTGATTTATCGCCCGCGAAATAATTCTCGGCTTTCTTAAAGCCGAACATCCCCGCCACCATATTCGTCGGGAAACCCCTCACCGTGACATTGTAGGAGTTCACCGTTTCGTTATAGCGCATTCTTTCCACCGAAATGCGGTTCTCGGTGCCGGCAAGCTCGTCCTGCAGCCTGATAAAATTCTCATTGGCTTTAAGCTGGGGATACTGCTCAACCACCACCATCAGTTTGCTTAACGCGGATTCCAGCCCGTTAGCCGCCGCGATCTGCTGGCTCTGGTTTTTGGCTTCGCCCCATTGGCTTCTAAGTCTTGTCACCTCGGTCAGAAGGTCTTTTTCATGTTTCGCATAGCCCTTTACCGTGTTGACCAGGTTGGGTATAAGGTCATAGCGCCGCTGAAGAACGGTCTGCACCTGGCTCCACGCCGCCGGCACGGCCTCGGAACGGTTTACAAGTTTGTTATAGACCGAACCCGCCCACAGCCCTATTACCACTACAATTCCCAGCACTATCAGTAAGCCTTTTTTCATTATTGTCTCCTTTAAGCTCTCTTTATTTTGTTCCCGCGCGCTGCAGCCAGAGGTCCACGGCATCCGTAACACTTTGGACCGCAGTCAGATAGCGGCTGAAGATCTGCAATGAAGTAATGCCCGGATGTTTTCCGCCGCTCTTCAATTTCCAGACGACGGAGAAAACTTCCCCGTCAAATTTGATGTGTTTGGAAAGCATCGGGAGGACTTCCATTTTTTTTGCGGGAGGCGTTTCCCCGTAAAGCCTGAGCGCCGCTTTGAACAGCGTCAGAAAAGCCGAGATCGAGGAAACCATAAGTCCGTCCACTTTTTTCGGCGAGCCTTTTGTGACCAGAAAATTTTCCCGCAAAAGGATAAGTTTGCTTTTAAGCTCGCGCTCCAATTCCAGCCTGAGGAGGGAGGGATCTATCTCCATTTCCGCGAAAGGGTCCTTGCCATAAAGGGTTTTGTGCGTCTGCCTGATGTCCGAAAACTCCACGGGAAAAACGTCCGCGGACCGCGGCAGGGTCTCGCTTGTGAACAGCAGCGGGGCATGGTTGCCGTCGCCGCCCCAGCGCGAGCACAGGCCGGTCAAAGCCAGCAAATCTTCCGCTTCAACATGGTTCATCACAACCAGCACATTATAGTCGGAGTTTTTTACGCTGTCACCGGCCACCGCGGAGCCGTACAATACAACCGAGCAAAGATTGTCGCCGCATATTTTCTTAAACTCATCCGTCAAAAATTCAGGTGTCATTTTAGCCATTTTCGTCTCCTACCAGCTTCTTGAACTGCCGCCGCCGCCCGACATCCCCCCGCCGAACCCGCCGAAGCCGCCCCCGCCGAATCCGCCTGAACCTCTTGAGTTCATGCTGTTCAAAAGAAAAAATGCAAGAAAGGGATGACGGATCGCAAAGATTATGAAAAGGACTATCAGGATAAAACAAAATATTATCTGACCCGCGCCAAGCGGGACCGCGTTTTGCGGCTCGCTTTCGACAGGCGCAGCCGTTAGCCCTGTGCCGCTGTCTTTGGCGATAACAGAGGCTATGGCCAGAGCGCCCTGATAGATCCCTCCGGCATAGTCGCCGTTCCTGAAATAAGGAATTATGTATTTGTCCTGGATCGCGCCCGTCAGCCCGTCGGGAAGTATCCCTTCAAGCCCGTAACCGACTTCTACGCGGGATTTATGGTCTTCCACCGCCACAAGCAGCAGGACGCCGCGGTTGGTCTGTCTGTTCCCTATGCCCCATTTTTTAAAAGTCTCCGTGGCGTAGGTTTCAAGGTCCGCGCCGCCCAGACTTTTGACCGTCAGTACCGCCACCTGGGCTTTGGCTTTGGCGTCCAGCTCGGCCAAAACGCCGTTTAATTTCCCTACTGTTTCCGCATCCAGCACTCCGGCGAAATCGTTGACATAGGCTCCAGGAGACTGGACGGCGGGGCTCTCTCCGCCGCGCGGCGCGGAAGGACCGGCTATAACCGGGCATGTAAGGAAAACCGCAATAAGAACTGGGAGGAAAAATCCGGCGCGGCGGGAAAAATAATTCATTATGATTCTATTCTACTAAGATTTGCGGTAAACAAGGCAGAGTATAGTGTTCCCAAGGTATTTAGATGTAAAAAAGCACGGCAAAATAATGGCACAGACTTCCCGCCAGCACGAACAGATGCCAGATAGCGTGGAAATACCTGACCTTCTCATCCAGTACATAAAAAACTACGCCGGAAGTATAGAATACTCCTCCCGCCGCCAGCCAGAAGAACCCCCAGCCGGGCAAAGCCCTCAGCAGGGGCCCCATTGCCGTCATTATAAGCCACCCCATAACCAGATAAGTGATCAATTGAAGGATCCGGCGGCCCTTTTGCCGGAACGAATCCAGCACTATACCGAACAGAGCCAACCCCCAGATCACGCCGAACATGGACCAGCCCAGCGCGCCGCGAAGCGGAACCAGCATGAACGGCGTATATGTGCCGGCTATCAAAAGGTAAATTGCCTGGTGGTCGAACACGCGGAAAACATTTTTCGCCTTCCCGCTTGAACTGTGGTAAAGCGTTGAGAACAGATATAACAGCAGCAGTGTTATCCCGTACACGCTGAAGCTCACGATCCTCCACATGTCGCCCCGCATAGCGGCCGACGCCACAAGCACCACAAGACCGGCCAGCGCGGCCGCCGCGCCGACAAGGTGACTGATACTGTTAAAAACTTCGCCTTTATACATCACCAATCCTTCATAAGTTATTTCAAAACCCGGGCAATCCTGTTTTTGAGGGAACAAGAACCGTCACCGCTTTCGGCAGTATTTCAAATGAAGCGGGCAGCATCCCGTCCGCCTCGCCGTCTATGTTTAAATAAACAGTCTCATCAGACTCCGCCTTAAGGGTTTTAATCCCGCGTAAACTGATCCCCTGCTCATTTAAGTGCGTTCCCCGGTATAGCCCAGGGAAGTTCATCCACAGCCGCAGGCGGCTCATGTCGGAGACCAAGACCAGCTCCATTACGCCGTCATCGTCCACGGCCTGCGGGGCCACAAGCATACCGCCGCCCATGGAGGAGGTGTTGGCTATCACCCCAAGATGATAGCGGCCGGAAATATCCAGCCCGTCCGCCGTAAGCCGCAGCGTTTTTGCTCTCGCCGTCAGCAGCGCCCTGGCCGAGGCCAAAGCATAAGAAAGGGTTCCGCCCAGTTTTTTCCCCATCCGGTGTATGAGATGCGCCACTTCACCGGCAAGGCCGAAGGCCGCTATGTTGATAAAGTGCCTCTCCCGCCCGGAGCCGTCCAGTCCGCTGTAGCTTATTTTACCCACATCCATGCCGCGTCCGGCCCCGCGGACAATAAGTTCCAGAAGCCCCTGATGATCGGCTGGATAAGAAAGGTGGCGGGCCAGATCGCAGCCGGAGCCGGCGGGAAGCGCCGCAAGCGCGACCGTGCGCCGCTGCTCAAGCGGAACCCGCATAACCCCGTTCAGCATTTCACTGAAAGTTCCGTCTCCGCCTATCGCTATCAGGCGCTTAGAACCGCTCTCAACGGCTTTTTGGGCAAGGTCTCCGGCATGGCCGGGCCCTTCCGTGCGTATGCAGGCGGCATCCGGCAGGGCGCGCAAGGCCTCTTCGCGAAAAGAATCCCAAACGCTGGCCGCCCGCCCATGCCCCGCCGCGGAATTTAAGATAAATAAAGTAGAAGGCATAAGTAAGGCTGAAGACTGCTCCACACACAAATAAAAGGGCCCGCGAAACACCCGTTTGATAAGGGCCGCGGACCCAATAATAGTCTAGCAGAAATATCACAGTTGTCAAGGGGTGGTGACGCGGCCCCTCCACCCCTATTCACTATTTGCTATTCACTATTCGCTACTTCGTTGTGACGGCCTGCGTATAGAGCTTGTCAAATTCCGCCTTATAGGGGCCCGCGTATTCCGGACGGATGGTGAATATGGTGTTTTCGGTGTTTAAGTTTTCCGCCGTGTCAGACCAGTTGAAAGAGCCGTTTATCAGCAGGGCGCTGTCTATAACGGTGAACTTATTGTGCATAAGACCGTTCTCTACGCGGCCTGTTTTCAGGCGGAGGCTTATATTGTTGCTCTTCGTTTCCTCGCGGAACGGGAAAGCGGATTTATCGTAAAGCATCAGCTTCACCGCAACGCCGCGCCCGGCTGCGCGTTTAAGCGCGTCCATTATAGGGCGCGAGGTGAAAGAGAACATGGCCACATCCACTTCCTGTCTCGCCGCGTCCACGGCTTTGGCTATGGCCGCCTCGGTGCCTCCCCTGGGGGAAAAAATATAATTCGGCAGCACGACGCCGTTGAAACGCACCGAGGGGGCCGGATCGGCTGGCAAAGGACCGGGCTTGACCGCTGGCGCGGCGGGATTGCCGGCAGGCCTGGCCTGCTGCCACATCCATTCAAAATCAGCGGCATAACCGCGCACTATGGCGCCGTCGGCCACGAACATCATGTTTTCAAAACTGGCGCTCTCAGCCGAAAGGCTCCAGTTGGCGGAGCCGGTCTGAAGGAAGGTGCCGTCAAAAACCGCGTACTTGCAGTGCATGGAACCGGAACCGCCGCGGCCCTTCATTACGCGGGTTTCAAGGCCTGAATCTATAACGGCCTGTATTTCCGGCCCGGCTTTGGGGTAAACATGGTCATAGTCAAAAATCACGCGCACTTTAACGCCGCGCGAGCGGGCGCGGAGCATGGCCTGTATCGTGTCGTTCAGTTGAAGGTTGTAGAGCGCCACATCCAGCGTAGCTTTAGCCCTGTCTATGGCGGCCGCAAGCGCCGGGCTTATGCGCTCATCTTCCGTAAAAATATAAGCCGGCAGGCCGGACCAGTCATAACCGCCGCGCTCCGGGCCGGGCGTGTAAACCGCAAGCGGGGCCGCCGGCGGAACGATAACGGCTTCCGGCTGCGCGTTTTGCAGTGAACGCAGGTTCAGGTTTTCAAGAAGCGGGATTTGTGCCGAACAAACCGAAGGAACCAAAATCAGGGACAGCAGCAAAGCGCGGAAAATTTTATCCACAGGGACCTCCGTCTTTTTTGAGGATACCCATATGGTATCATGCGGAACGGCGCACAAACAGAGACTTTAGTCCCAGGACGGCGGCCCCTTTTGACCTATACGGAATAGGCCCCGGGCCGGGCAGTTTGACGGCTATAATGAACCGTAAAAGTCAAAATAGAAACAGATTTTTATGGCCCCCCCATATGACCAGAAATTTAATGCTGAGATCGATGCGACCTATCCCTGATTTTAGATAAAAAACCGCCCCCCAAAACTTGGGGAGGCGGTTTTTTTATATCTGCCGACAGCGTAGTTTAGAAGCTGTAGGTGAACCTTACGGCCGGAGCCAGGTATGCCCACGTGGTACCTGAGTCAGAGACGGTATGATACTTCAGGTCAAAACCAAGCTGCATTTTATCCGCGAGCGGATACATAATTCCGCCGCCGATATTGAAGCCTATGTTGGTCGAGCTTGTGGCGCCCACAACATTGCTGCTTGAGTTGTAGAAGCCCAGTCCGAACAGGCCGTAGATATTAGTTTTCTTGCCGCCGAGTTCTACTTCTTTCCCGGCTTTTATATACGGCGTCAGGCCCCACGTTGTGAAACTGACCGCGGAGAAATCCACAGTATACCCGCCGAAAGTCGCATCGCTTTTTCCCTTACCGCTGGTGGAGAAAAAACCGGCGCCGACCATGAACGTATCGTTAATTTTGTAACCCTCGTACTCAAGGCCAAAACCCAAGCCGCCTTTCACGATATCCTTAGCATCGCTCATCGGCATCACATAACCTAATCCCACACTTGCATTTTTCGTCCATGCAGTGCGCCCTTGCAGTAGACAGTTAGAGCAGTTATTTGTGTAGGGTTGTGGCCGGCTCCGAAAAGGAGACGTGGTATAATGATAAATACCAAGGAGCCGGATATGCCAAAGAAAAGACGTTCGTTCCCGGTGGAGGTC
>JAPLKI010000011.1 GCA_026388155.1 Elusimicrobiota bacterium | reverse complement strand
ATCGACGACCAGGTTTGGCACCTCGATGTCGGCTCATCGCATCCTCCCGCTGAAGCAGGTGGGAAGGGTTGGACTGTTCGTCCATTAAAGCGGTACGTGAGCTGGGTTCAGTACGTCGTGAGACAGTACGGTCTCTATCTGCTGTGCGCGCAGGAAACTTGAGGGGAGCTGTCTACAGTACGAGAGGACCTAGATGGACGAACCTCCCGTATCCCAGCTGTCGTGCCAACGGCATAAGCTGGTTAGCGGTGTTCGGTAGGGATAAACGCTGAAAGCATCTAAGCGTGAAACCCGCCCCAAGATTAAGTTTCCCTTCCTCGCAAGAGGACTAAAGGCCCCCAGAAGACTACTGGGTTGATAGGTCAGGTGTGTAAGTCCAGTAATGGATTCAGCTAACTGATACTAATCGGCCGTGAGGCTTGGCCTTATTTTCTAATCCTATACAGGCTAAGGTGTCGTCGGGGTTATAAGATTCAAATCGCGCTTGTGCGGTGTGCCTGAAAATGGTATACTGTATGCCTGTGATTTGTAAGACCGGTGGTAATTCCGGAGAGGTTACACCCGTTCCCATTCCGAACACGGCAGTTAAGGGCTCCAGGGCCAATGGTACTAACGCCCAACTCGGCGTTGGGAGAGTAGGTCGCTGCCGGTCTTACTAATCACAGGCAAATTTCCAAATGATCGCCATAAGCCATAGGCCGTACGCCATAGGCTCGATAAAAAGTTCCTTAAGAGCTTATGGCCTAAAGCGTACGGCTTATGGCATCAGATATCCCATGAAACTTAACAAAAACGACAAAAAAGAACTTTCATCCGAACTTAGCAGGCAGCTGAAGGCCAAAGACACTGTGTTCGCCGCTTTCCAGGGACTTAAGTTCAAGGATACCAATACTCTGCGCGAAAGCCTGCGCCCCGCGAGATCCACCTTTAAGGTGGTCCGCAATACCATTATTTCACACGCCATCTCCGGAGCTTCCCTGGATACCGCCGGCAATACTATCACCAAGGGCCCTACGGCCGTGGTTACCATAGAAGATCCGAACGAGATCGCGAAAGTGGCCAAAACATTGCTCGCTTTCGCAAAAACAAACCCCCTCCTGAAAATAAAGGGCGGTTTCTCTTCGCAGAAGTGGCTTTCTCCGCAGGATCTGGAAAAGCTCTCCCAAATAGGCTCAAAGCCCGAGCTGCTTTCGCAGCTGGCAAGCCTCCTCTACAACAATTTAGCCCAAATCCGGTTCGTTCTCGAGGCTCCTACGCGGGACCTCGCCTGCGCGCTTGAGGCGCTCAGGGAAAAGAAAGCCAAAGAAGCCAAGTAGCCCCGATTTATAAGTGAATAGTAAATAGTGGAGAGTGTAGAGTTAAAGTGAAAACCTTAAACTCTCTACACTATCTACTCGTCACTTTACACTGATCTGACGTAATCCTGGTAGTCCCGCCAGTTAAATGGGATAAATCATGCGCCTCCGGCGCATGAGCTACTAAAATAAAATCCGCGAAAGCGGACCAAGGAGCCCCAAAATGGCAACAATGACAAAGGACCAGATAGTTGACGCTATTTCCACCCTTACCGTGATGGAACTGGCTGACCTAGTAAAAGGCATCGAAGACAAGTTCGGAGTGAAAGCCGCGCCCGCTATGGGTATGGCAATGGCCGCAGCCCCCGCCGCCGGCGGAGCCGCCGCAGCCGCCGAAGAAAAGACCGAATTTACCGTGGTGCTTAAAGCACTTTCCGACCCGGCCAAAAAGATCAGCGTAATTAAGGTCGTGCGCGAATTGACCGGCCTTGGCCTTAAAGAGTCCAAGGATCTGGTTGAAGGCGCCCCTAAAACCGTGAAGGAAAATGTTGACAAGAAATCCGCCGACGAAATGAACAAGAAACTCACCGAGGCCGGCGGCGTGGTTGAGCTTAAGTAACCAGCCTTTTATTCCACCCCGCCAAGCTGGGCGGGGTGGAAATATCAGTTGAAGTTTAAACAAAAAGCAGTCATTATCCACGGCCCACCCGAAGGCGGAGGCCAGCGTTGTTTTTTCCGCGTCGCTGAAAGTCTTGCAAGAAACATCAAAAATTGTGCCAATAACGGCCTTATCTTCTGAAGCAAATGAGTAACGCAGCGGATCTCTCCCTTCCCTCCTAAAGGCGGGCGGGGATTATCCGCTACGGGCATTTCTAAGAGCAGCAAATAGCGAATAGTTATGAAGAAGCGAATAGCGAATAGTAAGAAAGCAAATAGTAGTAAACGGAAAGACTTTACTATTTGCTATTCGCTATTTGCTATTCGCTGCTAATTCTTCACTATTCGCTATTCGCTTTCTTGCTATTCGCTATCCTAAAGAGGTGACCATGAAACAGCTCAACTTCTCGCGCATTCCCCAAATCATAAAAGTTCCGGACCTGCTGGACATGCAGCGCCAGTCTTTTGACTGGTTCCTGCAATCGGACACCAAGCCGGAGGACAGAAAAATACAGGGCCTGCAGGCCTCGTTCGTCGACGTGTTCCCCATAGAGTCCGCCGACGGCACCATGATAATGGACTTTTTGAAGTTCGAGCTTGGCGTTCCCAAATACCACAGCCCCGAAGAGGCCCTGGTGCGCGGCGGCACTTACAGCGCCCCCTTGAAAGCCTATATGTCGCTCTCCCTGCGGCAGGAAAGCGGTAAACTCAAGCACATGATAGACCAGGATGTGACCCTTTGCGACCTGCCGATCATGACCGAAACGGGCTCCTTCGTTTTTAACGGCGCCGAGCGTATCATAGTCAGCCAGTTGCATCGCTCCCCGGGCATTATATTTGAAGAGGACGAGGAAAAAAAGCAGTCGGTGCTGGGTAAATCCCTTTACTTCGCGCGCATAATCCCCTATCGCGGCGCCTGGGTGGAATTCGAATTTGATACGGATAACGTTTTATGGGTCAGGCTGGACCGCAAGAAAAAAATACCGGTAACAACTTTCATAAAAGCCGCGGGACTGGAAACCAACTCCGAGATACTGCAGACCTTCTATGAGTCGGCGGAACTCGCCGTCACCCCCGATAACGCCCCTAACATCATAGGCCATTACGCCATAGAAGATATTGTTGACAAGGCCACCGGCGAAGTCATCTGGAATCTGGAGGAACGCGGCGCCCAGGCAATAGACGAAAAAGCTTTCAAGGCCATGGTTGAGCGCAAGATAAAAACCGTGAACCTTATAAAAGGAAGCCCCAAAGAAGAGAACCCCGGCATAATACTCGCGCTTGAAGCCAAAAACCAGCCCAAAACCGCCTCCGACGCCCGCTACGAGATCTACAAGAAAATGCGCGGCCAGGACTTCATCGTCAAGCAGCAGGCTGAGGAATACCTTGACAATACAATGTTCAAAAGCCTGCGCCGCTACGATTTTTCGATCGTGGGCCGCTATAAGGCCATGCGCAAACTTAAGCCCATTTACGAGGATATAGCGCGCCAGAACAAACGCTTCAAAGTACCGGCCGACAACAAGCGCAACATCTGCATTGAAGACATCATAGCCACGGTCAGATATCTCATGGCGCTCAACTCGGGCGCTCCCGCCATTGACTACGAGGGCCAGAAGCTGGAATATAAAGTGGACGACATCGACCACCTGGGCAACAGGCGCGTGCGCTCCATAGGCGAACTGCTTGAAAACCAGATCCGCGTGGCTTTAGTGCAGATAGCCCGCAATGTGCGCGACAAAATGAGCAAGGAAGACAAGACCATAACGCCCAGAACGCTCGTGAACGCCGCGCCGGTGGTCGCCATCATGAGGAAGTTCTTCGGCACTTCCCAGTTATCGCAGTTCATGGATCAGATAAACCCGCTGGCCGAACTCACGCATAAGCGCCGCCTCTCGGCCCTTGGCCCGGGCGGTCTGAACAGAAAGCGCGCCGGCTTCGAAGTGCGCGACGTGCACTACACACATTACGGCCGCGTCTGCCCCATTGAAACCCCTGAAGGCCCGAACATCGGCCTTATAGTTTCGCTGGCCTCCTACGCCAAAGTAAACCAGTACGGCCTTATAGAGACGCCTTACAGAAAAGTCGCGGGTAAAAAAGTTACCGATGATGTGCAGTATCTTACCGCCAACCTTGAAGACGAGGATTTTGTGGCGCAGGCCAATACCCCCACCGAAAGCGGAAAACTCACCGGCGAACAGGTCTACGGCAGGTTCAAGGACGATTATGTTTTCGTGGACTCCGGCGACGTTCATTACATGGACGTGTCCCCGATGCAGGTGGTTTCCATTTCCGCGGCGCTGGTGCCTTTCCTTGAGCACGACGACGCCAACCGCGCCCTGATGGGTTCCAACATGATGCGCCAGGCGGTGCCGCTTCTGGTTACGGAAGCGCCGCTCGTGGGCACGGGCATGGAAGCCGCCATCGCGCGCGACTCCCGGGCCTGCGTGAGCGCCCGCGTCAACGGCCGCGTAATTTACGCCTCCGCCGACATGATAGCCATAAAGCCCGATAACTCCAAAGAGCCCGATATCTACCACCTCATAAAATACCGCCGCTCGAACCAGGACACCTGCGTCAACCAGCGCCCCGCGGTGAGCAGCGGCGATATAGTGAAGAAAGGCGACATAATCGCCGACGGCCCCGCCACAGCGGACGGCCAGCTGGCTCTCGGCAAGAATCTGCTGGTGGCTTTCATGAGCTGGGAAGGGTATAACTACGAAGACGCCATCATTGTATCGGAAAAGATGGTGGAAGAAGACGCCCTTACCTCTATTTTCATAGAGGAATTCGAGGTGGAAGCCCGCGACACCAAGCTTGGCCCCGAGGAAATAACCCGCGATATCCCGAATGTGGGAACCGACGCTCTTGAACATGTGGATTCCGAGGGTGTGATAATACCCGCCACCATGGTAAGACAGGGCGACATCCTGGTGTGCAAGGTTTCGCCGAAGGGCGAGCAGCAGCTTTCCCCCGAGGAACGCCTGCTGAAAGTCATCTTCGGCAAAAAAGCCGAGGACGTGACCGACACCTCGCTCCGGGTCCCGCCCGGCGTTTACGGCAAGATCCTGGGCACCCGCGTTTTTGTGCGCCGCGAGCGGCTCTCCAAGCCCGAGGAAAAGAAACGGCTGGACGAGTTTAACGAGGAAATGGCCCAAGATCTTGAAGCGCTTAAGAACTTCCGCAAGGAAATGGCCAAAGATCAGAAGAAAGGCTCGGACTCCGAAGAATTCGTGAAACAGATGGAAAAGCGCATAAAGGAAAAATACGCCAGGGAAAAAGAGCTTTTGAAGCATAGCGGCGAACTGTCCGTTACCGTCAATAAAGTGGTAAAGGTCTATATAGCCCTCAAGCGCCGCCTGCAGGCCGGCGATAAGCTTTCCGGCCGCCACGGCAACAAGGGCGTGGTGGCGCGCGTGCTTCCCAGGGAGGATATGCCTTATCTGCCCGACGGCACGCCGGTGGATGTGGTGCTCTCGCCCTTAGGCGTTCCGTCCCGCATGAATATCGGCCAGATACTTGAAACCATGCTCGGCTGGGCGGGCAAGCATCTCAACACGCAGATGATCTGCCCTATTTTCGACGGCGCCTCCGAGGATAACCAGAAATTCTGGAAATACTGGCAGGATAAGCGCAAGAAAAAACGCGGCGAGGTAACCGTGGACGATGTTTTAAAGGACCTTGAAGCCCACTCTACCGCCGAAAAACCGGGCGTCATACAGATGGTGCAGATCGCAAAGGACTACCTTAGAAGCCAGGGCGTGCCTGAAAAGTATCTGCCTGACGATTATTGCCGCATTACCCTGTACGACGGCCGCAACGGCGAGGCCTTCCAGGAAAAAATCACCATAGGCTACATGTATATCCTGAAGCTTATCCATCTGGTGGAAGACAAGGTGCACGCCCGCTCGACCGGACCGTACTCCCTTATCACCCGCCAGCCGCTCGGAGGCAAGGCTTTATTCGGCGGCCAGCGCTTCGGCGAAATGGAAGTGTGGGCGCTTGAAGGCTACGGCGCCGCGTACACCCTGCAGGAAATGCTTACGGTGAAATCCGACGACTTCACCGGCCGCACCAGGATGTATGAGGCCATTATCAAGGGAGATTTCCCGCCCCAGCCTGGAGTGCCGGAATCGTTCAAGGTGCTGGTAAAAGAATTGCAGGCGCTTGCGCTCGATGTTGAGCTGATGGCCGACAGTTCCGGGCAGCGGGTCCGGGCCGAAGCCAAAAAGCAGGCCGCAAAAAAGAAAGAGGCTGCAAAAGCGTAGTATTATGCAGGGGCTAGAGGCGAGCATATAGGGTATTAGGGAAGGAGTTTTTTATTCCACCCCCAACCGCTAGCCTCTATACGCCAGCCGCTTTATAACAGTCTGAATAGTTACAAGCTAGGAGACGACTATGGACATGTTCGCTGAAGCCAGAAATATTCTCAACGCCGGCAAGACCAAAAAAAAGAAAGAACTGAATTTTAACGACTTTGACGGGATGCGCGTAGGTATCGCGAGCCCCCAGAAGATAAAGGCCTGGTCCTATGGAGAGGTCAAAAAGCCGGAGACCATAAACTACCGCACGCTTAAACCCGAGCGCGACGGCCTTTTGTGCGAGAGGATATTCGGACCCTCCAAGGATTATGAGTGCGCCTGCGGCAAGTACCGCTGGGTAAAGTTCAAGGGCGTGGTGTGCGACCGCTGCGGCGTGGAAGTTACCGAGGCGAAGGTGCGCCGCGAGCGCATGGGTCATATCGAACTGGCCGCCCCCGTGGCGCATATCTGGTTTTTAAGAAAGAGCCCCTCGCGCATAGGCATCATCCTCGACATGAAACCGTCCGACCTGGAAAAGGTGGTCTATTACGCGGCATACGTGATACTTGAGGACACAAAAGATTCCGTCACCGGCCGCGTGGAATACAAAGTAGGCGATGTGCTGACCGAAGCCCAGCTTAACGAAACAAGGAAGAAATATTCCAAGGTGAAAGTGGGTATCGGCGCCGGAGCCATATTGGACCTGCTTGAAAAAATCGACATCAAGAAAGAGCTTGAGATCATACAGCAGGAACTGGCCGCCTCCAAACCCGACGCGGACCGCTCAAAACTTATAAAACGCCTCAAGATCCTTGAGGGTTTTATGGCAAGCGGCAACCACCCGGAATGGATGATAATGACCATATTGCCCGTGCTGCCCCCGGACCTGCGGCCGCTGGTGCCGCTTGAAGGCGGCAGGTTCGCCACTTCCGACCTTAACGACCTTTACCGCCGCATCATAAACCGCAACAACCGCCTGAAGCATATTGAAGCCCTGCGCGCCCCGCAGGTGATGATCTACAACGAAAAACGCCTGCTGCAGGAAGCCGTGGACGCCCTTATCGAGAACGGCGCGCGCGGCAAGGTGGTGCTTGGCGCCGCCAACCGGCCGCTGAAGTCCATCTCGGACATTCTCAAAGGAAAGCAGGGACGCTTCCGCCAGAACCTGCTGGGCAAGCGCGTGGACTATTCAGGCCGCTCCGTTATCGTGGTCGGCCCGAACCTCAAGCTGAACCAGTGCGGCCTGCCTAAAGAAATGGCGCTGGAGCTTTTCAAGCCTTTCGTGCTGGCTGAGCTTATAAAAAAAGAGAATATCACGCTCAAAGTCGCCAAGAAGAAAATGGAACACGCCGACAACGAGATATGGGATATCCTGGAACGCGTGACCAAAAAACACCCCGTGATGCTCAACCGCGCCCCCACGCTGCACCGCCTTGGCATCCAGGCTTTCGAGCCGGTGCTCATAGAAGGCCTTGCCATACAGCTGCACCCGCTCACCTGCGCCGCCTTCAACGCCGACTTCGACGGCGACCAGATGGCCGTGCACGTGCCCATCTCGCAGGAAGCGCAGATGGAGGCCAGGATGCTTATGATGGCCACCAACAACATCCTCTCTCCCGCGTCCGGCCGTCCCATAGCGAACCCCTCGCACGACATGGTGCTCGGAGTAAATTATATAACCAAGGTAAAACCCGGCGAGCTCGGAGAGGGCAAGGTGTTCGGCTCAAAAGAAGAGGCTCTGACCGCCCATCAGCACGGCAAGATAGATTTCCACGCCAAGATCCGCGTGCGCGGCGTAACCACGCTTGAGGGGCTGGACAAACCCGTTAAGGAATGGTCGGAGGCGGCCAATGAGTTTACCACCGCGGGCCGCATTATTTTCAACGAAGTGCTGCCTAAAAAAATAGACTACATCAATAAAGTGATAGGCAAAAAAGACCTGTCAAACCTTATTGACCGCTGCTACAAAGATCCTCAGATAGGCCATTACGAGACCGTGCTGTTCCTGGACCGCCTGATGAATCTGGGATTCCACTATGCCACTATTTCCGGCCTGAGCATTTCGCTCGCGGATATGTCGGTGCCCGGAAATAAAGCCGAGCTGATAGGGGCCGCCCAGAAGAAAGTTTCATCCATCAACGCCCAGGCGAAAGACGGCATAATAACGGATAATGAGCGTTACAATAAAATTATAGACATCTGGACCCATGTCGGCGACGAGGTGGCCGATCTGATGTTCAAGGAAATGCAAAAGCAGGAGATCCGGCCTTATAACGCCGATGAACCCAGGTTCAACTCGGTGTTCATGATGGCCGACTCAGGCGCCCGCGGGTCCCGCCAGCAGGTCAAACAGCTGGCCGGAATGCGCGGCCTTATGGCGAAGCCCCAGAAAAAACTTACCGGCGGCGTGGGCGAAATTATCGAAAACCCCATCCTCGCCAACTTCCGCGAAGGCTTGTCGGTGCTGGAATACTTCATTTCAACGCACGGCGGCCGCAAGGGTCTTTCCGATACCGCTCTTAAAACCGCCGACGCCGGCTATTTAACCCGCCGACTGGTGGATGTGGCGCACAATGTGGTCATCACCATGGACGATTGCGGCACCATAAACGGGGTTGAGGCGCGCGCGCTTGTTTCCGGCGACGAACCGATAGAGCCCCTCAGCGACCGCATTACCGGCCGTGTTTCGCTGGAAGACATAAAACTCCCGGGCGCCGAAGCAAAAAGCAAGCCCCTGATAAAACGCGGCGAGGTTATCACTCCGGAAGCGGCTAAAGCCATAGAAGCGGCCAAAGTGGAATCGGTTTATGTGCGTTCCGTTCTTACCTGCGAAGCCAAAAAAGGCATCTGCGCCAAATGTTACGGCCAGAACCTGGCCACCGGCTACGTGGTTGAACAGGGCGAGGCCGTGGGTATAATAGCCGCCCAGTCCATAGGCGAACCTGGCACGCAGCTGACGCTCAGAACTTTCCACATCGGCGGAACCGCGTCGCGCGAGCTTGCCAAGTCGCAGGCGCTGGTAAAGGCCGACGGCAAGGCGGAATTCCGGGACCTGAAGACCGTAAAGAACCGGGAAGGAAAATACATGTGCGTTTCCCGCGGCGCGGCCATAATCGTGAAACATGCGGACAAGACCTTTGAAGAGTTCAAGATAAATTACGGCGCGGAAATAAACGTGGAGGATAAAGCTAAAGTTAAAGCCGGCGAAATGATAGCCAAATGGGACCCTCACACTGTATCCCTGATCACGGAGCACGACGGCAAGGTGAAATACCTGGATATCAAGGAGGGCGTCACCCTGCAGGCCGCGCGCGACAAGGTAACCGGCATCATAGAGCGCAAAATTATTGAGCATCGCGGCACCAAACGCAACCCGCGTCTTGTGGTAGAGGACGGCGGCCGCATAGTGGGCTCGCATGCTCTGCCGACCGACACCATAATAATGGTGGACCATGGCGAAGAGGTGAAAAAGGGCGATGTGGTGGCAAAGATCCACCGCGATATAGCCAAAACCAAGGATATCACCGGCGGTTTGCCGCGCGTAGCCGAGCTTTTTGAGGTAAGGCGCCCCAAGAACGCCGCTATCATCACAAAGATAGAAGGATTGGTGTCGCTCGGGACCACTCCCAAGGGACTGGTGGAAGTTTCCGTAAAGAACGAAGAAACCGGACAGGTTGAAACCTATGCCGTGCCTTACGGGAAGCATCTGGTGGTGTATGAAGGCGACCGCGTGTCCGTGGGCGAAGCGCTTACGGACGGAGCCGTTGACATGCATGACCTGCTTGCCGTCAGGGGCATTAAGGAAGTGCAGAGCTATATTGTGGACGCCATCCAGGAGGTTTACCGCCTGCAGGGCGTCAACATCAACGATAAGTACATTGAAATTATCGTGCGGCAGATGCTCTCGAACGTGAAGATAAGCGAGGCCGGCGGCACGGTTTTCCTGAAGGGCGAGATAGTGCCTAAGAATGTCTTTAATAAGGAAAATCTGCGCGTGTCCGAAAGCGGCCACTCTCCCGCCCAGGCCGAGCCGGTGCTTTTGGGTATTTCAAAGGCGTCGCTCGCGTCCGAGTCCTTTATCTCGGCGGCCAGCTTCCAGGAGACCACCCGTGTGCTTACCGATGCGGCCACCACCAATAAGATGGATTATTTGAAAGGCCTCAAGGAAAATGTTATAATAGGACATTTGGTGCCCGCTGGCAGCGGTTTTGCCACGCGCAGGATTTTTGATACAGACGACGATAAGGAGGAAGTAGCAACGAGCGTATAGGGGCTGGCGTATAGGGGATCAGGGAAGGAGTTCTTCATAAGGATATACCTTCGCTAACCTCTAACCGCTGACCTCTGACCTCTATAGTTATACTATGTCAACGATTAACCAACTGATAAGACACGGCAGGGATGCCGGTAAAAAATTCAGCAAGGCGCCCGCTTTAATGTCTTGCCCGCAGAGAAGGGGCGTTTGCACCAGGGTTTACACCACGACCCCCAAAAAACCCAATTCGGCGCTGCGCAAAGTCGCCCGCGTCAAGCTTACCTCAAAAGCCGAGGTTACGGCCTATATCCCGGGCGTCGGCCATAATCTCCAGGAGCACTCAATAGTGCTGGTGCGCGGCGGCAGGATAAAAGATCTGCCCGGAGTGCGCTACCATATTATCCGCGGCGCTCTTGACGCCTCAGGCGTGGAAGGCCGCAAGCAGGGCCGGTCGCTTTACGGCGCCAAACGTCCCAAGCAGGGAGCGGCGAAGACAGAAGCGAAAAAATAATAACAGCAGCGGCTAGGGGTGAGCGGCGAGAGATTGGCGTTGCAAGGAGTTAAACCGCCAACCGCTATACGCCAGCCGCTAAGACGAGACATTAACACTTATCAGATTGGAGTTAAAACTATGCCAAGAAAAGGTTTAAGACCCAGAGACAGACGAGACGCCCCGCCGGCGGATTTTAAATATAATTCCGTGCTGCTTTCGCGGCTTGTCAACAAAATTAATTTTCAGGGCAAAAAGCTCGCCGCTGAACATATCGTTTACGGAGCGCTTGATATACTGGTGGAGAAAACCAAAGAGGACGCCGTCGCGGTTTTCACCAAGGCCATAGAAAATGTCCGCCCGCTTTTGGAAGTAAAAGCGCGGCGCGTGGGAGGAGCCAACTACCAGGTGCCGATAGAAGTGCGGCCGGCGCGTGGCACCACGCTTGCCATGCGGTGGATCCTTACCGCGGCGCGGGCCCGCAAAGGCCTGCCAATGGCCAACCGCCTGGCGGAAGAACTGCTGCTTGCCTATAAAAAAGAAGGCACGGCTTTCAAGAAACGCGAAGACACGCACCGTATGGCCGAGGCCAACAGGGCGTTCGCGCATTACCGCTGGTAGTTTAACGGCAGAGAATAGGGGCGAGCGAATAGCGGATAGGGGCGGATAGTTCGACACTGTTAAGGAAAACAACATGGCTGAATTTAATCTCGACAAAGTACGCAACATCGGCATTATAGCCCACATCGACGCGGGCAAGACCACAACCACGGAGCGCATCCTCTATTATACCGGCAAATCCCATAAGATAGGCGAGGTGCACGAAGGCACCACTACCACGGACTGGATGCCCCAGGAGCGCGAGCGCGGCATTACCATAACCGCGGCCGCCATAACCACTGTCTGGAACGGCTACACTATTAATATCATCGACACCCCCGGCCATGTGGACTTCACCGCCGAAGTCGAGCGCAGCCTGCGCGTGCTGGACGGCGCCGTGGTCGTGTTCGACGGCGTGCAGGGCGTTGAGCCCCAGTCCGAAACGGTGTGGCGCCAGGCCGACCGCTACGGCGTGCCCCGGGTCGCTTATGTCAACAAGATGGACCGCATAGGCGCTGATTTTTATATGTCGGCCGAATCCATCGCGGAAAAGCTGGGCGCGAATTCCGCCCCCATACAACTGCCCATAGGCGTGACCGAAACTTTCAAAGGCCTGGTGGACCTGGTAACCATGAAAGCCAAGATCTGGCAGGGCGACGACCTGGGCGCCAGTTTTGACATAGTGGACATTCCCGCCGACATGGTTGAAAAGTCGAAACATTACCGCGACAAGATGATAGAAAAACTCTCCGACTTTGACGAGAAGATCATGGAGAAATATCTCGCGGGCGACCATAATTTTACCGAGTCGGAAATAAACGCCGCTATCCGCAAAGGCGTTATCACAGGCAAATTCTTTCCCATAATCTGCGGCTCTTCCTATAAGAACAAGGGCGTTCAGCCCATGCTTGACGCGGTGTGCGAGTTTCTGCCTTCGCCGCTTGAAGTGGCCGCCGTTAAAGGCATTGACGCCAACACCGGCGAAGAAACGGAGCGCAAGGCGGACCCCAAAGAGCCCTTCGCCGCGCTGCTCTTCAAGATACAGTCCGACCCTTTCGTGGGCAAACTCACCTTCTTCCGCGTTTATTCGGGTGTGCTCAAAACCGGCGACACGGTTTATTTCGGACGGCGCAAGACCACCGAACGCGTGGGCCGTATTTTAAGGATGCACGCCAACAAGCGCGAGGAAATAAGGGAAGTTTACGCGGGCGACATAGCGGCCACCGTGGCCGTTAAAAACGCCACCGTGGGCGAAACCATCTGCGACCCGGAACATCCTTTAGTGCTGGAAGGCATGCATTTCCCCGATCCTGTTATCTCTATCGCCATAGAGCCCAAGTCCAAGGAAGACGAGCAGAAAATGGGGCTTGCCATGGGCAGGCTTGCCGAAGAAGACCAGACTTTCCGCATAAAGACCGACGAGGAAACCTCGCAGACCATTATTTCGGGCATGGGCGAGCTGCATCTGGATATTATCGTCGACCGCCTGAGACGCGAGTTCAATGTGCAGGCCAATATCGGCAAACCCCAGGTGGCTTTCCGCGAAACCATCAAGAAAAAGGTGGAGCAGGAAGGCAAGTTCATCCGCCAGTCCGGCGGCCGCGGCCAGTACGGCCATGTGTGGCTTATAGTTGAGCCGCAGACCATGAACAAGGGTTTTGAGTTCGTGGACGCCATCAAGCAGGGACGCATACCCAAGGAATTTATCCCGGCCGTTGAAAAAGGCTGCCGCGAGGCGCTGGATTCCGGCGTACTCGCCGGCTTTCCCATGGTGGACGTGAAAGTGACGCTGTTCGACGGCTCCTTCCACGAAGTGGACTCTTCGGAAATAGCTTTTAAAATCGCCGGCGCCATGGCGTTCAAGGACGCCTGCCGCAAAGCCAATCCGTATCTGCTCGAACCTATAATGAAATTTGAAGTGCTTACCCCCGAAGTAAACATGGGCGATGTGATAGGCGACCTGAATTCCAGGCGCGCCAAAATTTCTGAAATGGGAAACAGGGGCAATGTGCGCTTTATAAAAGGCACGGTGCCGCTCTCGGAAATGTTCGGTTACGCTACTATTGTCAGGTCTATTTCGCAGGGCAGGGCGTCTTTCAATCTTGAGCCCAGCCACTACGAGGAAGTGCCGGGCAGCATAGCCAAAACCGTTGTGGAAAAACGCACCCAGGCGGCGGAAGCGGCGAAATAACGGCAGGGGCTAGAGGCGAGGGGCCAGGGGAGAGTGAAAAAACTCCTTCCCTTAACGCTATACGCTATCCGCCAGCCCCTATACGAATCAAAGAAGGAGATAAAAGGTATGGCAAAAGCAAAGTTTGACAGAAAAAAACCGCATGTGAACGTGGGCACGATAGGCCACGTGGACCACGGTAAAACCACGCTTACGGCGGCCATCACGAAGGTGCTGGCCAAATCCGGCGCTTCCAAAGAGATGTCGTA
>JAPLKI010000009.1 GCA_026388155.1 Elusimicrobiota bacterium | reverse complement strand
GCTCTACATTATGCCCGCGGGCGGAGGCGGGGCCAGAAAGATGCAATGCAACAGGGCGCTTATGAATTCCTGGCACAGCTGGTCGCCCAACGGGAAATGGCTGGTGTTCTCTTCCAAGGCCAACGGCCCGTACACGCAGCTCTTCCTCACCCATATCGATGAACAGGGAAACGATACGCCCCCCGTCATTCTGGAGCGGTTAACCTCGCCGGACCGGGCCGCCAATATACCGGAGTTCGTTAACACGAAATCCGGCGCGCTAAAAATAATTCATGAACAATTCATCGATGACATGTCTTTCGCAAGAGCCGCCAGACAATTCATCTTATCCGAGGATTATGCCAGCGCGGCACAAGCGGCGCTCAAGGCCCAGTCCATAAACCCCGATAACTCCTACGCGCACTATGTACTGGGGGTGGCGCTGGAAAAGCAGAATAAGTTCGAGGAAGCTATCATGCAATTTACCGAAGCGCTCAGACTTACCCCCAATACTTATGAACCGCACAATGAGCTGGGGCTTACTTTAGCAATGCAGGCCGCGCTTACTGAAGAAGTCTTCCGTGCTAACGAGAAATCCAGGCCTGGTACGGACGCTATAGGAATAAAGACGCAAAACACACAGGCTATGTATGAGCAGGCTGTCCTCCACCTTAAGGAAGCGCTCAGATTAAATCCGAACTTTACCGAAGCGTATAACAATCTGGGGTTCACCCTGAATGCGCAGGGTGAATTCGAAAAAGCCATTCCGCCGCTTACCGAGGCGCTCAGGTTAAATCCGGACTATGTGGACGCGCACGATAACATGGGCTGGGCGCTGAAAGGAATGGGCAGACTTGATGAGGCTATCAGCCATTTTAATAAAGCATTAATGTTGGACCCGACCTACACGGGAGCGCGCAACGGATTAAATCAAACACTGTGGCAAAAGAGAAATCAAAAACCACGGCAACAATAAACTTAACGCTAATGATAAACGAACGAGGCTGTATAAAATTAAATAACCCTAAGCGCGCAAAAAGTATCGTTGCCGTTTACTGATTATCGTCAAAATCATGAAAAAGCCGGTTTTTCCGTAATCGTCCTATGCGCTGATATATGCCGCGACGATCTTTTGTTCGAAATTGAGGCGGATGCCGTTTCTACCAGCAGATATGCGCAAATTATTCAGCCGGAAAGTAATCATTGTCGTCGCGGTTGCCGCGTGCGTATTGATAACATTGCTGGCCATTTCACTTAAGTCCGTTCTAAGGATAAACGATATTCTGGCGGCCTATGATGAAAAAGCAAAATACGGCGAACTGACGATCGGCTATCCGTTGAATAAGACGCTTTTTCCCCCGGAAATTGCGCCGGCGACATTCCGCTGGGATGACAAAGACATTAGATCCGACACCTGGCTTATCACGATAAAATTCCAGGATAACAATAACCGCCTGAATTTCATCACTGATACTCCGGACTGGACGCCCCGGGACGGGCAATGGGAGACTATCAAGCGCCGGTCATCGGAAAAAGACGCGGCCGTTACTATTATCGGCCTGAACAGCGCCGCCCCGACAAAAATCCTCTCGGCGGCAAGCATAACTATCGACACATCCAAAGATGCGGTCGGCGCGCCGCTCTTTTACCGCGAAGTGAACCTGCCCTTTAACGAAGCCGCGAAAGATCCTTCGCTCATCAGGTGGCGTTTTGGGGAAATTTCTTCAAAAGCCCGGCCCCCCGTAGTCTTAGAAGGGCTGCCGGTCTGCGGGAATTGCCACTCTTTCTCCGCTGACGGCAGTATTCTCGGCATGGACGTGGATTATGGCAACGACAAGGGTTCATACGTTATAACGCCAATTACGAAAGAAACCGTCCTGAATAAAGAGAAGATAATAACATGGTCCGCTTATAAAAAAGCGGACCACGAAGAAACTTTCGGGATGCTTTCCCAAGTATCGCCTGACGGCAGGTATGTGATAAGCACGGTGAAAGACCGCTCGGTATTCGTGCCGAAGCCGGAGCTTGCTTTCAGCCAGCTCTTCTTTCCGATCAAAGGGATACTTGCCGTTTATGACCGGGAGACAAAAACATTTCAGGCGCTGCCGGGCGCCGACAACAAAGAATTCGTGCAGAGCAATCCGTCCTGGAGCCCGGATGGCAAGTACATTGTTTTTGCCAGGAACAAAGCGTACCGCCTGAAAAAGGACATCAGCAGCAATAAGGTGCTGCTGAGCGAGAAAGACGCCGCTGAATTCCTCAAAGAGGGCAAGACTTTCCTGTTCGACCTCTACCGTATCCCGTTCAACGGCGGAAAGGGCGGGGAGGCAAAACCGCTTGCGGGTGCCTCCGGCAACGGGATGAGCAACTACTTCGCGAGATATTCCCCCGACGGAAAATGGATAGTGTTCTGTAAAGCCGGAAGTTTCATGCTGCTGCAGCCTGACAGCCAGCTCTACATTATGCCCGCGGGCGGAGGCGGGGCCAGAAAGATGCAATGC
>JAPLKI010000008.1 GCA_026388155.1 Elusimicrobiota bacterium | reverse complement strand
CCGTTGCCGGAGGCGCCCGCAAGCGGTTTCGCCTCCCCGCCTTTTCCGCCGTTGAACGGGATCCGGTAGAGGTCGAACAGGAAAGTCTTCCCCTCTTTGAGAAATTCCGCGGCGTCTTTATCGCTCAGCAGCACCTTATTGCTGCTGATGTCCTTTTTCAGGCGGTACGCTTTGTTCCTGGCAAAAACAATGTACTTGCCATCCGGGCTCCAGGACGGGTTGCTCTGCACAAATTCTTTGTTGTCGGCGCCCGGCAGCGCCTGAAATGTTTTTGTCTCCCGGTCATAAAAGGCCAATATGCCTTTAAGCGGAAAAAAGAGCTGGCTGAAATAGAGTTCAGGCTTCGGCACGAATACCGAGCGGTCTTTCACCGTGCTTATCACATACCTGCCGTCAGGCGATACCTGGGAAAGCAGGCCGAAGGTTTGTTCGTGGTCCTCTTTTTTATAAGCGGTCCATGTTATGATCTTCTCTTTGTTCAGGACGGTCTCTTTCTCAATTTGCGTTATAACGTATGAACCCTTGTCGCTGGCATAATCCACGTCCATGCCCAGAATACTGCCGTCAGCGGAAAAAGAGTGGCAATTGCCGCAGACCGGCAGTCCTTCCAGCACGACCGGGGGTTGTTTTTTCGAGGATATTTCCCCGAAACGCCACCTGATGAGCGAAGGATCCTTCACGGCTTCGCTGAAGGGCAGGTTCACTTCGCGGTAAAAGAGCGGCGCGCCGACCGCGTCTTTAGAAGTGCCGATAGTTATACTTGCCGAAGAAAGGATCTTTTTCGGGGCGGCTTTGTTCAGGCCGATAATAGTAACGACCGCGCTCTTTTCTGATGAGCGGCGCTTGATAGTTTCCCATTGTCCGTCCTGGGGTGTCGTCGGCGCGATTTCCGGGGGAAAAAGCGTCTTATTCAACGGATAGCCGATAGTCAGCTCGCCGTATTTTGCTTTTTCATCATAGGCCGCCAGAATATCATCTATCCTTAGAACGGATTTAAGCAAAGTGACCAGCAATGCTATCAATACGCACGCGGCAACAGCAGCGATCATGATCACTTTCCGGCTGAATATTTTACGCATTATATACTCCTTGAAATGGCATTCGTGGTTTTGATAATAGCCGTTAAAGGCGGCGAGATCTTTCGCGCGCCTAAGATTTTAAATTTCATATGACCATATTCATCTATCGTTCGCTCTAAATTCATTGTTTTTGTGGTTGCTGGTCTCTCTTCTGCTGCAGTATTTGATCCAAGGCTTTGCGCACAGGCGGGTCGTTTGGATTTAATGTTAATGCCTTAGTAAGATGAATAATGGCTTCGTCAAGGTTGCCCAATCGTTTCAAACTCCATCCCAGGTTGATATGCGCCTGCACATAACCCGGGTTTAACCTGAGAGCCTCGGTAAGCGGTATGATGGCTTTCTCAAATTCACCCTGCGCCATCAGGGCGCATCCCATATTATTATACGCCTCAACATACTTTGGATTTAATCTTATTGCTTCTTTAATGTGGAAGATAGCTTTCTCATACATTTCCTGTGTGTTTTGCGCCTTTATTCCTATAGCGCCTGCACTGGGCCGGGCTTGCCCGTTAGCGCGCAAGAGGGATTTAGCCAACATGGCCTGCTTTATTAAAGTAAGCCCTAACTCATTGTGCGGTTCATAAGTATCGGGGGCAAGTCTGAGCGCTTCGGTAAGCTGTATGACAGCCTCCTCTAATTTATCTTGTTTTTCTAATGCAGCCCCTCTTACATAATGCGCGTAGGCGTTATCAGGGTTTATAGCCAGGGCACTGAGAGCTTCTTTCACCGCGCTGTTATAATCCCCCGATATCAGTAATTGGTTGGCGGCTCTTGCGGAAGACATGTCATCTCCGGATGTGCCGGACAGGTCCTTTACCTCAGGATTATCCGGAAAGCGTTTTATCGCTTCATCGGCCAGGCGTGCCGCTCCCCGGAGGTCCCCGGCCTGATTTCTGATGATCGAGCCCAGGGCCAGGCTGAGCGCGGATTCATTCCGGAGTATTTTGCCGCTGTCCTCACGCGTCAGGTTTCGCATCAGAGGGAGAACGGATCTTTTGAGGCCCTGCATTGCCGCGGCATTCCCGGGCCACGAATTAGTTGTGTTTATCAAAGGAAGATGGTATTCAATGAGCGGCAGGTCATCGGTATTGATATGGGCGGCTTGCCGCGCGAACGCGTCAAGCGCCTCACCGTCGGCAATGAAGTAGCTGACTAAAACAGCCGGATCGTCAAGGCCGACCCCGGCCAGATCGGCGCGCGTCCGCTCCGCTTTGGCCTTCCGGCAGAGCTCCCGGTAATCGACGGATAAGGGCGCCTTTTTAGACGCGACGAGCAGGAAATGCTGGAATCCCCTCGACCACCACAAACCCGCATACGGAAAAACCTGACGCACAGTTTTGACGATCATCTGCAGGTAGGAAACCGGGACGAAGCCGGAATGTATCCACTCCACCATCATGCCGTTATCCTCAAGGCGCTGAAAGCAGAGCTTGTAAAACTCCTTTGTGTAAAGGCTTCCGGACCCGGCCGTTTGCGGCCAGAGCAGATCGACGGAAATTACGCTGTAACTGGACTTTGTCGTTAACAGAAAATTACGGCCATCGTTGACGATGACGGAGCCGCGGGGATCGGCAAGGACATTATGATTCACTTCGGCGAACAACGGCGCGTCATCCATAATGGTACGGCTGAGTTCCGCTATGTCGATTTTTTTCGCTTCCTCGTAGGTACTGACCGCGTAGGACGTGCCGCCGCCGCCGAACCCCACCACAAAGACCTTCCGCGGATCCGGATGCAGCAGCATGGGCAGATGCCCGAGCGATTTCTGGCTTGTTAAGAACCCCAGGCTCGTACCCGCAATGGGAAGGTCATCGACCATAAGACGGCGCTCAGCGGGGCTGCGCACCGCCATGACGGTCCCGTACATGGTTTCATCGTACTTGATAAGGTTTCCCCGCGCCCCCAGCATTGATTCGTGGATGCCGCGTATGACATTACGCGGAACGAAGACGATGCCCGCAACAGCGGCCAAAAGCACGGCCGCGACACCGGCCGTTTTCGCAAAACGGCGATCCGCCGGTTCAGCCATAAGAAGCGCTGCGCCGGCAGCGCTGTTCATCATGACCAAAAATAACATGGTCTTCTCGATCCCGAGATACGGCACAAAAACAAATCCGGCTACCGCCGAACCCGCGATGCATGCCAGGGTGTTCCACGTGTACAGAACGCTGATGCTGCGGGCGATAGTGCTGATGCTAGTCGTATACAAGCGGCCGGCTAAAGGGAACGACGCTCCCATGAGAAACGTCGGCAGAAGCAGCAATGTCAGGGCTTTGAGGAACATAAAAAAAAGGTGCGGATTATTCGGAAAGGGACTTACATATATAAGGAAAAACCCGCGCTGATACCCGAAAAGATAGATGAGCGTGAGCATGTAGAGCCCGATGGCAGCCTGGAGGAAGCCGAACCATTTGAAAAGCCCGGTCATGCGATCGACAAAACGGGAAAAAACCAGGCTCCCCGACGCCATTCCTAAAAGAAAACAGGTCAGCATCGCGCTGAAAGCATAAACGGAATTGCCCAGATATAAAACAAGAATGCGCGTCCAGACGACCTCGTAGCCCATGGCCGCAAAGCCCGAAACCGCAAAAGCCCCCACAACAAGAAAATGCCGTATCGGTGCGGCGGTATTATGGGCTGCTTCAGGGGCAATAAGCGGGCGGCTATCTCCCCCGTACCCGATACGCGTGTTCCGCATAAGCCAGGCGGCGGCCCCCACGGCAAGATTGACGGCCGCCGCGAGCAGGACTGTCAGGGACATCCCCGCCGTGCCGATAAGCAGAAATCCCGCCGCAAAGCAGCCGGCGGCGGCCCCGAACGTATTGACGGCATACAGCATCCCCACCGAAAGGCCGACCACCGACTCGCGGTTGACGATGAACCTGCTCAGCACCGGAAGCGTGGCGCCCATGAGCGTGGCCGGTATGCCCAGAAGAACGAACGCGAACAGGTATTGCATTAAGGAAAGCATGGGCGGATTTGCGGCGGACAGGTGGTAGAGCCAGACATACAGCGGGCCGGTCTGGTTAAGCAGCAGCGTCACGCAGAAACCCGAAAGCCCGACGCCGATCTCCAGAAGAGCGTAAACACGCAGGGGGTCTTTTCGGGAATCGATGAAGCGCCCCGCGCAGAAGCTGCCTAACGCCAATCCTCCCATGAACATTGAAAGGACCGTGCTGACGGCATATACCGTATTGCCTAAAATAATGGTCAGGAGCCTTGTCCATACGACCTCGTAAATAAGCCCGCTGATGCCGGAGAAAAAAAAGAGCAGGAAAATGGCTATACGGACGCTTCCCTGAAAACTTTCCTTCAGGCGCGGGTCCTCTGTTCCCTGTGCAGCCGAAACGGCTTTATATCCCGATTTTTTTCCGCTCAATGCCCCCCCCTTCGTATAAAACCGTCCAAGTTCATTTTTTTCTTTGTTCCTTGATCAAGTTCTAAGTTCATTATTGTTGCGGGTTCTGGTCTCTCTTTTGCCGCAGCGCCTGATTCAAACCTTCACGCGCCTCCGGGTAGCTCGGATTTAACATTAACGCTTTATTAAAATGAATAATGGCTTCGTCAAGGTTGCCTAATGCTTTTAACGTCCATCCCAGGTTATTGTGCGCTTGCGCATAATCCGGATTTAATCTGAGCGCCTCGGTAAGCGGCGGGACGGCTTTTTTAAATTCACCCTGCGCCTTCAGGGTTAATCCCCAATTATTATACGCATCAGCGCAATTTGGATTTAATCTGATCGCTTCCTTAAGATGGAAGACAGCTTCCTTATACATAGCCGCGTTTTGCGCCTTTATTTTTACAGAATCCGGCACAGGCCCCAATTGCTCTTTAGTGCGAATAAGATTTTCGGCTTGCATGGCCCGCATCGCTAAAGCGACCCCCAGCTCATTATGCGCCACAAAATCATCAGGGTTTATTTTAACCGCTTCGGCAAGTTGTATGACAGCTTCCTCCAACTTATTCTGTTGTTCTAACGCTTCCCCCATCTTAAGGTGCGCGTAGGCGTTATCAGGGTTTATAGACAGGGCCTTGAGCGCTGCCTGCGCAGCACTGTCATAATCACCTGAGAAAATGAATTGGTTAGAGGCTCTTGAGAAAGATGTGTCATCGACGAATTGTTCATGAATTATTTTTAGCGCGCCGGACCTGACATTAACGAATTCCGGTATATTGGCTG
This sequence comes from Elusimicrobiota bacterium, assembly GCA_026388155.1. NCBI lineage: Bacteria > Pseudomonadati > Elusimicrobiota > Elusimicrobiota bacterium. Next base: position 218 of record JAPLKI010000008.1, on the reverse strand, counting down.
CCCGGTCCGGCGAGGTTAACCGCTCCAGAAGGACGGGGGGCGTATCGTTTCCCTGTTCGTCAATATGGGTGAGGAAAAGCTGCGTGTACGGGCCGTTGGCCTTGGAAGAGAACACCAGCCATTTCCCGTTGGGCGACCAGCTGTGCCAGGAATTCATAAGCGCCCTGTTGCATTGCATCTTTCTGGCCCCGCCTCCGCCCGCGGGCATAATGTAGAGC
>JAPLKI010000007.1 GCA_026388155.1 Elusimicrobiota bacterium | reverse complement strand
AATAGTCGGATAGTCTTTAAGGGCCACATTGTCGCGCCTTGGGATGGAATAGTGCTCGCGTATGGCGGCAAAAAGCTCGGCCTGCTTGACGGTGTCAATGCCGAGGTCGGCTTCCATGTCCAGGTCCAGCTCCAGCATATCCTTCGGATAGCCGGTTTTCTCGGTGATCATGTTAAGAATTTCAGTTCGGACTGCGTCCTCGCTGAAATTGCCGGACGCCATAGGCTTTACGCCATATGCTTCTTTAGGAGTTTCCTTATGGCTTATAGCCTCAGGCGTATGGCCTACGGCTTCTCCATGGCTTACGGCTTCTGGCGTATGGCGTATGGAATAGTCGGATAGTCTTTAAGGGCCACATTGTCGCGCCTTGGGATGGAATAGTGCTCGCGTATGGCGGCAAAAAGCTCGGCCTGCTTGACGGTGTCAATGCCGAGGTCGGCTTCCATGTCCAGGTCCAGCTCCAGCATATCTTTCGGATAGCCGGTTTTCTCGGTGATCATGTGCAGAATTTCCGCTTTCACGGATTCTTCGCTGATACCTGAAGGCTGGGTGGCTGGGCGGCTGACAGATAAAGGAACCTGAACCGTCTGTGGCTTCGGTTCCGGTTGGGCTGCTGCCTTAACCACTAAACCCTCGCCTCTAGCCACTGCTTTTTTGTCTTTAATGCGCAGGGTATTGAATACCACTTCAAGCTCAGGCGCGGTGTCGCCTGAAATCTCGCTTAGCCAGCGCCGGTGAAGGTCATTATCTTCGATCCGGGCCTCCCCAACTTTATAAGTGCGCTGTGTGAAGGACATAGCCATGTGGGAGCCGAAACCGGCCGCGAAACGCAGGGCATATTCCAGGTCGTATTTTCCGCCTTTGGAAAGATTTATGCCGGAGAGTTCCGGATCCGGTTCCTTGTAATTGGCGATAGGCGGGACAATGCCGGTGTTGAGAGCTCTTATGGCCACGGCGTCCTCAAGGCTGGCCCCCATGGTGTGGCCGGTAAAGCCTTTTACATTGCTTACCACCACTTTGTCGGCGGCGGAGCCGAAAGCCTGTTTAAGGGCCTTCACTTCGGCGGACGCGCTGCCGCCCCTGGCCGGGGTGTAGGTTTCATGCGACATGAAGAGCGTTTTCGCGGCTATCTGGTTCTTGTCCAGGCCGTAGAGACGCTCAATTTTGGCCACGAATTTTTCCATGATGGAAGCCACATGGCTGGTGTCAAGCCGGGTTACGTGGAAGGCGCTGTTGGCGCTCTCGGAAAGCAGCAGGCGCGCAAGCGGCTTCATGCCGCGCGCGCGTACCAGGGTTTCGTCTTCAATTACAAGCGCCACCGCGGCAGAACCCACTATCAGGCCGTGGCGCCGCTTATCGAAGGGGAGCGCGGCTTCGGCGATATTTTCCTTTGTGGTCGCGGTGCCTGAAGCCAGAAAGCCGGGCAGGCTCCACTCGTTCACGATTTCATTTGTTATGTCGTCGGCGGCTATTATCACTATGCGCTTCGCTTTGCCGGCGCGTATCCACGACTCGGCTATGTGCACCGCCTGGGTGGTGCTTGCGCAGGCCGCGCTGATGTGCGTGGACGGGCCTTTAGCCCCTACCCATTGTGCGAACTGGCTGTCGCCTATCGGTATTACTTTAAGCAGAAAGTTCTGGCTGAAGGCGTAGGCGTCCTTTTTCTCCCCCGTGTGATGCGGCTTAAAATTCTGCTGCATCCATTGCCTGAGGGATTGCTTGTCTTCCTTGCTGCTCAGCCTGGAAATTATGGAGTCATAAACTTCCCACATATCGGCGGGGGATTTTCCGGCGTACCTGTCCATGAAGTAGGAGGATACTTCATTGATAAGCGATTCCATTACAGGGAAAGCGGACGCGAATATAACGCCCGTTTCCGACGCCAGAGGTTCAGGCAACGCCCATTTCTCAGGCAGCCAGCCGCCTGTGGTGGTTTTTTTGTAATAGTGGATAAGAGGCAGCCCCGCGTCTTTAAGCGCAAGCACTCCCGCGCCAAGGGCCATTTTGAAAGTGCTATCCATGGCCTTGGCTATGTTTTTGGGCACGCCGAATTCTTTTTCCAGATCAAAAACGCCTTTTCTGGCGGAAAGTTTTATCGCCTCGTCGACAGAGTCTATTTTTTCTATTCTGTGGTTGCCGTCCGGGGATTTTACTATGCGTATAATATTTTTTTCAATCTGCTTCAAGCGCCATTCAGCCGGTATGGGTTCTATCATGTTGCGGCCTTCAAGGATTTCATCAAGATTATGTTCCCTGAAAAGCTTGTCCCAGGTGCCGGGCGTGCCGGCCGCAATGCCGGAGAAAGCGATGTCGTTCAAATTAATGCCCAGCGCCTCAATCCGGGAACTGAGGGCTGAAGGCTTAAGGCTTAAGGCTGAAGAACTGCCACCGACCTCTATTCGCTGTTCGCTATTCGCTGTTCGCTGCCCCTGAACCGCCCAGTTCTGGTAATACGGGTTGAAGAAATCCCCGCCCTTTACCGGCAGTTTCCCTCCCCAGTTTACCGGAATACCCAGCGCCGTCATGTTCGCCAGCAGGTCGTTGAATTCCGTTATACCGCCGCGCTTCGGATGGTTTGAGGAAAGTATGGTGACATCGGTTTTGTCTTTAAAGGTGGAGGTGGCAAACGCGCTGAGCACGCGCTTGGGGCCGCATTCTATGAAAGCGCGCACGCCGTCGGCGTACATCCGCTCAAGCTGTTTTATAAATTCCACCGGGCTCACCATCTGCTTGATCAGCATATCGTAAACGCCCTGGCTATCCGTGGGGAAGTAGTCCGCCGTCACATTCGAAAGTATCGGTATCGCGGAGGGCGATATCGGTATGCCTTCAAGGAACTTCCTGTACGGGCCCATGGCGGGCTCGATAATGGTTGAGTGGAAAGCGTGTGAAACAGCTATTTCCTGCGCCTGCACGCCAAGCGAAGTGAACAGCTCTATAGCCTGCTCAACGGACTCCTTCTGCCCCGCTATAACGGTCTGCAGCGGACAGTTTTTGTTGGCGCATATAACATAGCCTTTTATTTTCTTAAGTTCCTGTTCCACCTTCTCGTAGGGCCAGGCCACCGAGGCCATCTTGCCCGGATCTTTTACCTTCACTTTGGACATTTCTTTCGCGCGGCTGGTAACGGCGCGCAGGCCGTTTTCAAAGGTGAAAATGCCGGCGGCTGTGGCTGCGGCGTATTCCCCGAGGCTGTGGCCGATGGCCATGTCGGGCTTTATGCCGAATTGTCCTAAAAGGCGGAACATGGCGATGTCCGCCGTCATCATGGCGGGTTGCGTCAGTTGCGTCTGTTTTATCGAGGCTTCGCGTTTTTCCAGTTCTTCTTTTGATTCCCCCGGCTTTGACCAGAGCACTTCGGTAAGGCGCACGTCTATCATTTTCTGAAGAATGACGTCGGCTTCGTCGAAGGTGTCCTGCACTATTTTATATTTGCCGGCCAGATCCCTCATCATGTCCACATACTGCGAACCCTGTCCCGGGAAAAGGAATCCGGTTTTAGCGGTATTCTTTCCGGTCTTAAAGGTGTACACGCCTTTCAATTTAAAATTAAGCGGCGGGGTCGTCCAGGTCGCTTCTTTGGCGTTTTTCTCCAGAAAGGCTATTTTTTCCTTCAGGTCGGCGGGCGATTTGGCCACTATGGAAACGCCCCAGGCCTCGCGCGGTTTTTCCGCGAGGGGCTGCGCGGATTTTACCAGCGGGAACGCTTCGGGCCATTTTGAAACAACCGAGGCGGCAAACTCTTTCGCCTGATCTATCGCGCCTTTTTGCGAAGGTGCCGTGAAGATTACGGCCTCTCCCTGCAGGTTCGCGAACGGAATTTTCGGGTTTTCCCGTATTTCAACGGCGGAGCTTTCTTTTTCAGCCCCGGCTTTTATGCAGAGCTGATGGCCGGGACCGGTGTATTCTTCCATGGTCACATGGAAATTCGTGCCGCCGAAACCGAAAGAGGACACATCGGCCCTGCGCGTCCCCTGCTTTTTCCATTCCTCGGCTTTCGTAATTACCCTGAACAGGTTCTGGTCTATGCCGGGATTGGGGTTTACACAATTAATGGAGGGCGGAAGGATTTTATTATAAAGCGCCAGGGCCGTTTTTGCCACGCCTACAGCGCCAGCCGCCGCTTTCGCGTGGCCGATCTGGGATTTAATGGAAGTAAGGCCTATTTTCTTCGAACCGTCCATATGCGGCCCGAACACTTCCTTAAGCACCTGTACTTCGGCGGCGTCGCCCACCTTGGTGGCGGTGCCGTGCGCCTCGACCATGTCCACCTCTGCCGGGGAGTAGTCAACCTGGGAGAAAGCGTTTTCTATGGCCATGCGCTGGCCTTTGGGATTGGGCGCTGTTATGCCCTTGCCCTTTCCGTCGGAGGCTGCGCCTACTGAGTTTATCAAAGCGTATATCTTGTCCCCGTCGCGCACGGCGTCGGAGAGGCGTTTAAGAATGTATATGGAAACCGCCTCGGCCATCACGAAGCCGTTCGCCCTTTCGTCGAAGGTCCAGGAGCCGTCGGCGGAAAGCGCCCCTATCTTGCAGAATTTAACGAAAGCCGCCGGGGACATCATTTCATCCGCTCCCCCCGCCACCGCCATATCGAACTTGCCGGCTCGAAGGCCCAGCACGCAATAATCCAGCGCAGCCAGAGACGAGGCGCAGGCCGCGTCCAGGGTCATGCTCGGGCCGTTGAGGTTGAAAACATTGGCTATGCGCCCGGCCGTTACGTTCGACAGTTCTCCCGGCATGGTGTCTTCGGTTATTTTAAGGATATCCCTGTCTATGCCCGCTTCGTACTCGCTGATCATGGCTTCGCGCTTTTTACCGTCAAGGGCGGCGAAGGTAGCGGTTTTCTTAAGCAGGTCTTCGTTGTAGAACTTGTAAACGCGCAGATCCGTGAACTCTTTGCGCATGGCGCCCATGGCGTTGCCTATAACGGCCGCGGCTTTTCTGGGGTCGAAAGGCTTCTTATCGTAGCCGGAATCTTCAAGGGCCATTCTGGTGGCTTCTATGGTCATCTGCTGCAGGCGGGAGATCTGGTCGGCGGTCTGCGGCGGAATTTTGTACTTTATAGAGTTAAATTTGAAACCCTCGATAAAGCCGCCTATCTTTGAATAGGTCTTGTCCTGGGCTTTATGGTCTTCGCTGTAGTATAGCTTCCAGTCCCAGCGGTCGGCCGGCACTTCGCTCAGGCAGTTGCGGCCTTCAAGTACATTTTTCCAAAATTCATCTTTATTCATGGCTTTGGGCGCTATTATGCCCAAACCTATAATTGCTATCTTTTCATCGTTCATTTTAGTTTACCTCGTGTTTGTTGATTTTAAAACGGAACGCTGAAGGAATAAAATCGGTCAGCGACAAGTTAATGTCATAAACCCATTATATTAAAAAGCGGCGCATTAATCCATAAATTTAGACGCGCTTTTGAAAAATGATTTTGAAACGGCGGCAGGCTCAGGCTGCCCGCGGTCAAGGCGGAAGCACGCATTATGCCGGTCAGTTGTATATATAAACCCGTTATAAACACCCGAATTACTGAAAGCGCAACAGGTAAAGGACGCCTTTTTTTGAGGACAGGGGGGTGGTGTATTCGATCTTGTCTATGGTTTCAAAACGAGGGTCCTGGCTGAAAGACACAATGGCCTTGTAATTGTTCATCTTTTGCCATTCCCATTCGTCTATCATTTTAAGAGGTTTCATGGTTTTCAGGTAGGCCATGTTTTTATCATAGGTGAACCAGGCCTCATAGTCAAAGCCGTTTACAATTTCCTCCGGTTTGAGGCCGGCGCGGGGCCTTGCGGCCAGTTCCCACTTCGCTCCATTCCAGGAAAGGTAATCTTTCACCCCCGCCCAGCTTACCAGAGCCGCCAGCGCAAGCGTTACGGCCACTACGGGCGTAAAAAACTTAGAGTTGCCGCTTGCGGTTATGGCGGAGCCGCCGGGCAGCTTGACGGCGGAACGCCCTTTAGGTCCCGAGGCTGGCGACGGGAGCATCTTTTTAGCCGCTACAACGGCTGAAAGGGTGAACCAGGGCAGCATCGTCAGCAGGTACCGGTCAAAAAACTTCGCTCCGGCAAGCGAAATCGCCAGGTGGAAGGCGGCGCAGAAAAAGAGAAAGCGCAGCGCCGGGCTGGAAAAGCGCAGCGCAAAGCAGGAGGCGCATACAAGCAGCGACGCTGAAACGGCGGCCAGCCCCGTCATGGAAAACCAGAATATATCGCTTGAAAAAAAACCGGAGGGCTTGAAACCGGCGCCGGAAAGCGTCAGCGCTCCGAAGCCGCTCCGGTTTATGGTGTTTTCAAGGTAGGGAAGAGCGCCGTTAAAAGCTGTAAAAATGCCGAAGGCCGTCAGTGCGAGCCAGGGCCCTGACTTAAAGATCCAGCCCGCCTCTTTACGCAGTCCCTTTTGGGATTTGACCTGGAAATAATTTATAAAAAGGCCGGCGGCCATGGGCAGCAGCAGCAGGCCGGTCTCCATCATTACTGAAAACACGCGGTATAAGGAGTCTGAAATGAAAATCGAGGGGTTTGAAATGTGCTTGAGCGTTGACAGCAAAACATAGTTTTCAGAGGCCCACGTGGGGCCGTGAATATATTTAAACCACAGAAAGTAACCGGCCATGGCCGCCGCGGGCAGAACCCAGATCTTAAGCAGGCGGGAAATTTTAAGACGGCCTTCAAAAAGAAGCGCGGCGCTGAGCGCGAGCGGCATTGCCACGGCGAGCTGCCGTATGAGGAAGGCCGCGGCCGAAAAAAACGCCAGCCACAAAAGATGCCGCTCCCGCCCTGTTTTAAGGTAAAGAGCGCCGAAGTAGACCGCGAGCAGCATGAAAAAGAAGTAGGGCGTGTCCGTCATGAAAGAATTGGCCGACACCAGGTAAACAGGGTTAAGCGACAGGGCAAGCGCCGCCGCCAGTTTCTCGAACGGCCCTATGTCAAATTCGTCCAGCAGCTTTGAAAAAACAAACACGCCCGCCGCGGCGAACAATATGGTCTGCACCCTGAGCGCCGCGAAACTGAAGCCGAAAATTTTCGCGCAAAGGACGCCGGAAAGAATGTGAAGCAACTGGGTGGCGGACGCCCAGTCGCAAAGCATGAACCGGCCCTGTTCAATAAAATGTTTTACCCCGGCAGCGTAGGCCCAGTCGTCATTGAGCGGAAAATTATACGCCCAGGGCGACAGCGACAACGCTATGGCAAGGAACAAAACAGGCGCTATGTAATCGGATTTTCCGGGCATGGTAGTCTGGTGAGAATTATATTAAGGAAACGGCGCCAAAGCAAATGCGCATAATTGTATTTTTTTTCATTTTGTATTAAGATATATACGGAGGCGTGATGAAAATTAAATTTTGGGGCGCCAGGGGCAGCATCCCTGTGTGCGGAAAAAAATATTTAAAGTACGGCGGCAGCACCACCTGTCTTGAGTTGCGATCGCAAAAGGACGAGCTGATTATTGTGGATGCCGGTTCGGGCATACGTCTGCTGGGCAAAGAGCTGCTGAAAAACCCCCATAATGAATTTACCATGCTTTTTACCCATTCCCACTGGGACCATGTCATAGGTTTTCCCTTTTTCGCGCCGATTTACAGCAAAAAAACCAGAATACGGATATTGGGCTGTACTTTCTCCTCGGACGCCGTGCGGGAGATCATCGCTAAAACCATGCAGCCCCCCGGTTTCCCCGTTAAATTTGAGGAGATCGAGGCTAAATTTGAGTTTGATTCAGTGTTCGAGGCCGGCTGCGACCTGGGGAATATCAAGGTTATGCCGGTGGAATTGAGCCATCCCAATCGCGGCCTGGGCTATAGGTTCTTTGAGGGCGGACGCTCTTTCGTGTTCCTGACGGACAATGAACTGGGCTTTATTCATCCCGGCGGACTTGCTCCGCAAAATTACGCCGATTTCTGCCGCGGAGCTGATCTGTTGGTGCATGACGCCGATTATACGGACCAGGAATATCCGCGCAGGAAAACCTGGGGACATTCCACTTACCGCCAGGCCGTAGACCTGGCGCTGGCGGCCGGCGTTTCGGTTCTGGGGCTTTTTCATCATAACCAGGATCGCAGCGATCCGGAAATAGACGCCGCCGTGGACGAATGTACTAAAATATTCAAAGCCAGCGGTTCAAAGACTAAATGCTTCGCCGTAAGGGAAGGGCAGGAGATAAAACTGTAGAGTAATTTTCTATGAAATTCAACATTTACACCGTTTGGCTGGACCCTGTGTTTTACGCCGCCGCGGCGGTTTTTGCGGCCTCGCTTTTTTTTCTCGTTTACTCCATAAGGCGCTATGTTGAATTGAAAAATTCAGACGCGTTTGACGAAGTCCCTGACGGGGAACCGTCGGCTGACTTGCCCGGGCCTGAGTCCGAGCCTGAAATCCCGTCCGCCCAACAGTCCGAGATCCCGGCCGGCTCCGCCTTAGGCGGACCGTCCGCGACCGAGGAACAGCCGGCCCCTTTGCCTGGCGCCGGACCTGACGCCCGCGGCGGCTCGGACGCCAACATGGCCGAAGCTTTCGTGAAAGGCATTTATGAGGGGCTTTCCAGCCTGGACGCGCGGCTTAAAAATATTGAAGCCTCTGTTTCAAAGGGCAAGGGCAACAACGATTTTACCGCCAAATTTTTGGAAGATATCCTCTCCGACCTGGAATCGCTGGACAAAGAAAAAATAAAGGCGAGAATAGAATACCTGCTGTCCGATATAAAAAAGTGAAAATAAGGATTTGCCTGCTTTGCGCCGCCGCGTTTTTATCCGGCCGCGCTTCGGTCTTTGGAGCTTTGCTGCCCGAAAAGTCTTTTGGAAACGATTCGCGCGGGCTTACCTCGGCGTCTTTCCTTAAAACCCCTCCCTCGGCGCGCTTTGAAGGGCTGGCCGGCGCCTGCCTTACGCAGAACGGTCCGCAGTCTTTTTTCTGCAATCCGGCGGGGCTCGCTTACGCGCCAAAAGGACTGGTTTCAGCCTCACTTGATTATGAAAGCCTGCTTGAAGGCTCTTACCGTACCGGAGCTTCTCTTGTAAGGGGTTCGCGATATGGCGCGTTCGCCGCGGGCGCGCTTTATAACAATTCTTCTCCGGGGATGGGAAAATATAACGCGATGGGAGATCCGCTTGGGGGATTTCCGGCCTATGATTCGGCTTTAGGCGCGGCTTTCGCGCACCGTTATGGCTTGACCGATTTCGGCTTTGGGGTTAAGTTTATTAAATCAAAATTGGCCGAGGCCTCCGCCGCTTCCGTGGCGTTTGACGCCGGTTTGATTTTCAGGGAGCAGGGGCGTGCCAAAACTGAATTTTCGCTTGCCGTCAGGAATGTCGGCGCCCCGCTGAGACTTGGTTCTGAACGGGCTCCTCTTCCGCTTGAGCTTGGCGGCGGCCTGAAACGGAAGTATACTCCTAATTTTGATATTTTGCTTGAGGGGCGCCTGCCGTGCGACCATTCACCCTACATGATAATAGCCGGCGAATGGTTTTTGGTTTTTACTCCGCCTTCCTCCTCAGCCGTCGGGAAGGAGCGGCAGGCCGGTGTCTCAGCCGCGGACAGCGCCAGAGGCCCGCGGCAGGCCGGTGTTTCCGGCCTTGTTGTGCGCGGCGGCGTGAATTTTAAAAATTATTCCGACCTCGGCGCTCTCGGGACTTTTGCCGGCGGTTTCGGCCTGAAACTGGGCGCTTTGGAATTCGATTACGCCTTTGTTCCTTACGGAGAGCTTGGCTCCACCCACAGGACTGAAATTTCCTGGCGATTTTCAGGAGTAAAAACGGCTAAGGCCGCCGATCAAAAACCGGTGTCCGAAAACGCCACTATTGTCGTGGCTCCTTTTGAAAACGGGACCGGCGTTACTGAGACTCAGGCGGAAGTGTTCAGGAATCTTTTTGAAGCCGAGCTTGTTCTTACGGACGCTTTTGAAATAATCGAACGCCAGAAACTTGACTTTATACTGGCTGAAAAAAAGATAGCCTACGCGGGGTTTTCCGAAGATTCCGCCGCCGGAGAACTTGGCCGCCTGGCCGGGGCCGAACTGGCCGTTTCAGGTATTGTCTCAAAGGAGGCTGAAAAATATCTGTTTACGGCAAAGGTAGTGGAAGTTTCAAGCGGCAAGATTTTGCGTTCGGCAAAGACTGGAGCGGATGAGGAATATTTTTTCAGGCAGGCTGCCAGAGAACTCGTTGCGGACCTTTTCAGCACAGGGGATACAGAAAGCGATCCTCAGTCGCGGCCGGCGCCATAGGCAGGGGAAACCGCCATGCGGTGTCACCTCAGCCGTTGGGAAGGGGTGCTGGAAATTCCCGACCCGTTGCCGCGGAGAATCCTGTGCTTTTTTGTTTCCCTGATTACAGTATAGGAATCTGTTCTGATTTCAGGATTCGGGTTATCCGCCTGAGCATTTCCGCGTGCAAAAAACCGTTGGTAGCCAGCGTTTGTGAGCCGTAGGCCGCAAGTTCCTTCCAGGGCCCGCCTGAAAAATCGCTCACCCGCCCGCCCGCCTCCTCCACCAAAAGTTTGCCCGCCGCCACGTCCCAGGACTTAAGGCCGAATTCCCAGTATCCGTCGGTGCGGCCCGCGGCGAGCCACGCCAGGTCAAGCGAGGCCGCTCCCATGCGCCGCACATCGTGAGAGAGCTTCATGAAGTCCGAAAAAAAAGAGCAGTAAAAATCGGCTTTCTCGGCCCGGTCATAGGCAAATCCGGTTGCCAGAAGGGCTTTTGAAAGGAAAGGAACTTTTGAAACAGCAAGGCGCCTGCCGTTAAGAAAAGCGCCGCCCCCGCGCCGGGCCGTAAACACCTCCCGCCTGAAAGGGTCGCAAACTCCGCCAACTAATATTTTGCCTCCGGCCGCAAGCGCTATGGAGACCGCGGCGGCGGGGAATCCGTGCGCGTAATTGGTGGTACCGTCAAGCGGATCAATAACCCAGATACGCCTGGCGGAAAGGTCCGGGGTTTCGTCTTCCTCGGCCAGGAAGCCGTCTTTGGGAAACGCGGAGCGTATTACCGCTTTCACTTTTTCCTGCGAAGCCAGGTCTGCTTCCGTAAGCAGGTTGGCCCGGCCTTTCAGACGATAGCCGACTTTGCCGAATTTAGCCGAAAGTATTTTGCCGCCTTCCGCCAGGGCTTTGTTAAGCACCGATAATTCTTTCATGGTTTTGTCCGCCCTTTTTTCAGGCTTATGGCGTATGGCCTATGGCGCGCTGTTTCCTGAGCGCCATGCGCGCGGCGGCCGTCTGGGCTGTGGTTTTCAGGACGGTGAAAACAAGCTTCACCGGCACGCGCTTTCTTGCCCTTTGTACGAGCCCCCTTCTGAAAAACTTGTTTTTTATAAGGCCGCCGGTCAGCACGACTTTAACTTTTTTGGCCCGGGAAGAGGTTTTCAGACTTTTGATAATCAGTCCGGCCAGACTGTTTTGGGCGCGCGATACCAGTTCGCGCTGCCAACCCGCTTTTTTCTCCGCCGCGGCGATCAGCGTTGCGGCATAAGCGGCGGTCTGGCCATGGCTCAGTCCTGTGGTAAGGGACTTGTTAAGCTTTTTCAGGTATTGCCTCCCCAGCCAGCGGCCTGAGCCGGGGTCGCCGCCCGCGGGGTTATGGCCGCCTGTTTTAATCAGCCTGGCCGCGCTATCCCTGTAAAATGCCACTGCGCCGGTGCCCGCTATCAGAAGCAGTCCCTCTTTTCCGCCGAAAGCGGCGAAATGGGCGGCCTCGGCGTCGGAGATGACATCCAGCAGGTTAAAGCGCCCGCTGGCGGCTTTAAACAAAAAATCTCTCTTCCATTTTTTTGAAAACGCCCCCCTGGTGGCTATTATAAGCGGCAGATCAGCTTTCAGTTTTAATTTTTTGAATTCCTTTTCAAGCCGCGCTGCGAGCCGGCCCAGTTCCGAGGTGGGAAAACGCGTTCCGCGCAGTTCAATTCCCCGTGAGTTAACGCAGGAAAGCCTTGTCCAGGTACCCCCTCTGTCAACACCTGCCGCCGCGGCTTCATCATCCGTCATCTTTTTCTTCCTCATCCGCTCTTCCAGCCTGACCTCCAGTCCCTATTTTCTGCTGTAAATTGACCGCGAGCCGGAATAAATGATAACATATAACTTCAGAAGCTTTGTAGCCGCCCTCTATGATAAAACAGTTGGACAGCGTGAGTTTTGCCTACCTGCTAAATCCGGAAAATGTGTTCTTCCTCAAAGACGAATTTTCAAGGGAAAGCGCCGTGGCTTTCCTGACTGAAAAAATTTATCCCCAGCTCGGAACCCTCATTACAGGCAAAATGCTTTCCCAGAAAGTGGCTGAGGTTGAAAGATTAAACCAAGTGCTTGAAACCGGGTTTTACATCCCGCATGCCAAATTCACTGAAATTGACAGGTTCTATATGGCGCTTGGCCTGCTGCCTGCCGGTTTTCAGGATAAAAGCTCAGGGCTCACGGTAAAAGCGGTCATGCTCCTGTTGTCCCCCAATAAACCGGCTTTTTTTCAGAAACACCTTAATATGCTTTCAAAGCTTTCCCGTATTTTCCAGCCCGCCTTCATTGAAACCCTGCTTGCAACCGGCTCACCCGAGGCGGTCTGCGACCTGCTTAAAAGCGCCGCTTAAATTAGTGAGCCTCGCAGAAATACTTTCCCGCCGTCAAAATATATATAATCACTGAAGAACAGAACTTTTATGGTCCCGAACAAATTTAAACAGGTTTTTGTGCTGAGCACCGCCATGCTCAGCTTTATTTCTTTCTGGAAGGCCGCTTCCATAGTGCTTTGCGATTTCGGCTCAAGCGCTTATTACGCCGGCGGCATAGCTTCGAAGGCCTTTGGCCCCGCTTTTCCCTGGTACATAATGGGCGTTATGTTGTTTGCCGGACTAATGCTCGGTGTTTACACCGAATCCTGCATTATGTTCGTGCGCGGCGGGGTTTATGTGGTGGTCAAAGAGGCGATGGGCAAGGTAATGGCCAAACTCTCGGTCTCGGCCCTTATTTTTGATTATCTGCTTACCGGGCCCATAAGTTCCGTTACCGCGGGACTTTACCTGGCCAGCCTGCTGGAAAATTTGATGCCGCTTGTAAATATCGGCTGGCAAATGCCTTCAAGAGCCTGCGCGATGCTTTTCGCGGTGCTGGTAACGGCTTATTTCTGGCGGGAAAATATCCGCGGCGTGGAAGAATCCGCCGATAACAATATCAAAATAATAGGTTTCGTAACAGTGGTCGCCGTAATTTTGATGGCCTGGGCGGGAACCACGCTTTATATCAGGGGTTTTTCTCTTCCGCCGCTGCGGCCTCAATTCAGCCCGGAGGCTCTGGGCTGGACCGTAAATTTCCCCTGGCTTAAGACTGCCGGGATTATCGGCATAATAATGGCTTTCGGCCATTCCATACTTGCTTTGAGCGGGATAGAGACTCTTGCCCAGGTTTACCGTGAAATTGAGGACCCGAAGGTTAAAAACCTGAAAAAAACGGTAAAGACAATTTTTATTTACAGCGTGCTTTTCACGGGAGTTCTTACCTTTGTCGCGGCCCTTATCATCCCTCCGGACCTGATAGCCGGAAAATACTCCGATAATCTGCTGAGCGGCCTTGCGTTCGAGCTTTCCGGCCCCTATTGGGCAAGGCTGGCTATGCAGTCCGCGGTGGTGCTCTCGGGCGCGCTTATACTTGTGGGCGCGGTCAACACCTCTTTCGTCGGCTCCAACGGCGTGCTGAACCGCGTGGCGGAGGACGGCATTCTGCACGACTGGTTCCGGCATCTGCACCATAAATACGGCACCACTCACCGCATAACGAATATAATCGCTATAACCCAGATCCTTATCATCCTTATTTCCGGAGGCGACATTTTTCTGCTTGGCGAGGCTTACGCTTTCGGCGTGCTTTGGAGCCTGACTTTCAACACGGCGTCCATGATAATCCTTCGCTTTAAAAAGAGCGACGAGAAGCGCGACTGGATGTTCCCGGGCAATATCAAAGTGGACAATGTTTATGTGCCCATCGGACTTACGGCGGTACTACTGGTATTGCTTGCCGCCACCGGCATGAACATGCTCACAAAAAAAATCGCCACCATCGGCGGTGTGCTTTTCACTGTGACATTTTTTACCATCTTCCATATTTCTGAAAAGCTGAATCAGAAAAAGGCTCAGCTTTATGCTCCGGACGAAGATGCCGAAGAAAAGTTGAATATGCGCTGTGAGGCCGATATTAACACCATTATTCCTGAACTCAAAAAGCCCCGGTGCGTGCTGATCCCGGCCAGAAACCCCAACAATCTTCTGCATTTAAAAACCGTGCTTGAAACAGTGGACGACGCAACCACGGACATAATAGTGTTGAGCGCAAAGATCGCGCGCGGCATCGCAACCGGCCAGGAGACCATGGGCGAGGACGATAAAGAACTTTTCCGCGCCGTGGTGCTTATGGCCGAAAAATACGGCAAGACCGTAAAGCCGTTCTTTATGTTTTCAAATGATCCGTTCTACTCTATAGCCCATATAGCCCAGGCCGCGGGGGTGGACGAAATAGTAATGGGCGTGTCAGGCTCTTTCGGAGCCGAGACGCAGCTTGAAAAACTGGCTATGGCCTGGGGTATGCTTAAGAGATCAGAGGGCGCCTCTAAAACCGTTACCGCCAGGGTTATCTGGGAAGGGCGGCAGATGAGTTATCAGCTGTCATAGGACAGGGGTTAGCGAATAGTGAATAGGGGTTAGGGAAGGAGTTCCTTATCCTATCCTCTCGCCCCTAGCCCCTGTTCTTATACCCCTAGCCCCTGGAGTTCTTTTATGCCTATACGACGAATCTGCAAATACGGCGAAAAAATACTTGAAAAGAAAACGCATAAAGTTGACTTCGCCAAATTGAAAGGCGGGCTTCCCTCTTTGCTCTCGGACATGTTTGAAACCATGGACGCGGTAAAAGGTCTGGGACTGGCCGCCAACCAGATAGGCCTTGATCTGCGTCTTGCGGTGGTAAAGATAAAAAAAGAGGGAAATGCGGACTTGAATATCGTTCTTATTAATCCTGAAATGGTGGAAAGCTCCGGGTCCATGTATGAGGAGGAGGGCTGTCTTTCTTTTCCCTGCCTTTTTGTCCGGGTCAAACGATTTTCAAAGGTTAAGATCAGGGCGCTTAATGAAAAGGGCCTGCCGATAGAAATAAACGCGGAGGGGCTTTTTGCGCGGGCCCTCCAGCATGAACTGGACCACCTGGACGGCATTGTTTTTATAAGCCGCCTGTCGCTTGCCTCACGGCTGAAGTTAAAGCCGGCGCTCTTCAGGTTAAAGAAGCAATGGAAAAAGATAGACGAAAGCAAGCTAAACGGCAGGGGCGAGAGGCCAGGGGATAGGGTGGAAAAATAAGGAACTCCTCCCCTAACCGCTAACCGCCAGCCCTTAGCCCCTAACTATGTCCAAACTTCAAATCGTCTTCCTGGGCACCCCCGACATCGCCTGCGGCTTTCTGAAAGATATTTCAGCGGCGGGGCATGATGTTTTAGGCGTTATTTCCCAGCCTGACAGAGCCAAAGGCCGCGGCCTTAAAATTTGCTGCCCGCCGGTTAAAGGCACTGCGGACCGGCTTTGCCTTAAAACTTACCAACCCGGCTCGGACGCGGAGCTTAAAGAGACGCTTGAACTCCTGAAGCCCGATCTGTGCGTGGTGGTGGCTTACGGCCGTCTTATAAAAGAGGATGCGCTGCGAGCGGCGCGTCTTGGCTTTTTAAATGTCCATTTCTCGCTGTTGCCGAAATACAGGGGAGCCGCGCCGGTGCAGTGGACGCTCATCAACGGCGAAACCCGGACAGGGGTCACTATTTTCTGGCTGGATTCGGGGCTTGACACGGGCCCGGTCTGCGCCGCAAGAGAGATCCCGATAGATCCGCGCGATAACGCCCAAAGTCTTTTTGCCAGACTTGAAGTTGAGGGCTCAGGGCTGCTTTTAGGCGCGCTTGAAAATATCGCCGGGGGAGAAATGATAAAAAAACCGCAGACGGGCTTGCCGTCTTACGCCCCCCTCCTTACTCCGGAACATTCCTGGCTTGATTTTTCTCTTAGCGCCCAGACAAATTATGACAGGATAAGGGGCCTTGCCTGCGGGCCCAGGGCCAGGTTTTTTGCCGCCGCCGGCTCAAAACGCATTATGGTACAGGTGCTCAAAGCGGAGCTGGCTCCCGAACCGCCAGCTATACCCGCGAACGCCGCAAGCGGCTGCGTTTCCGCGATTGAAAGGGGAAAGGGTTTTTTTATAAAATGTAGCGACTCAAGCTTGTTTATTGAAGAGGTTCAGCCGGAGGGAAAAAAGCCCCAAAAAGCTTCTGATTTTCTAAACGGTCTAAGACTTAAGCCCGGGGACGCCATAGCGCTGCCGGCGCCGGGCCGCTGACAGCATGGGACGACAGTTGTTTACCGTATTGTTCAGGAATTACTGCTCGGGAGGTTTAACGAGCGACTGAACGAAGTGAAGATAGCGAGTGAACACAAGGAGGGCAGCGCCCTTCCTTGTGGGAGCACCGCCCGCCACCGTAAAAAGGGCGGCGTTAATCGCCCCGAACGCTGTGCAGTGCGGGCGGGGTGCGACAAGAAGGAGAACTAAGTGGTATTAAAAGATTCTGTTGCCAAGCTCTCTCCTGAAGACACTAAAGAGCGTCTGATAAGCGCCGGTTTCGTCGCCAGGGTGGGAGGCGTCGGGCTCGTGCTTTTTTTGCTCACCTATTTTCTTTTTTCCTGGACCATGGAAACTGTTATCCACAACAGGAAGGAAGTGATAGTGCCCGATATCGGCGGAAAATCGGCGTCGAACGCCCTGCAGCTGCTCAGCGAGAACAATCTGGCCATGAAGATAGCCGGTTACGAATTCAATGACTCCGTGCCCATAAGCACGGTTTTGCGCCAGGTCCCCTCTTCGGGCGCCACGGTGCGGGAGGGCAAGATCGTAAAAGTCGTTTTCAGCCAGGGCGGAGAATCCGTTTTTGTTCCCACGCTTATAGGCCTGCCGCTCAGGAACGCCGAGCTTCTGCTGCGCCAGCGCTCTCTGCTTCTTGGCGAGACTCCCGAGTCGTATTCCTTGAAAGCGGAAAAGGGTATTGTGCTTTCCCAGGACCCAAAATCGGATTCCAGCGTTACTAAGAATACCATGGTGCAGGTGGTGGTATCGGCGGGCCCTCCGCCCGCCGGCATAATTATTATGCCGGATTTCAGACAGAAAAAAACCGAAGACGCTTATCAGTGGTCGGCTGAAACCAAAATCACTTTTGACATAGTGGAGGATGGCAGTTCATTTTTCCCTTCAGGCACGATCGTGGACCAGCTTCCCGCTCCCGATACCGTGGTTTCCGCGGATTCAAAAGTTACGCTTACCGTGAGCGCGAAAAAAGGCCAGGGTTCCGGAGCCGGCGAGTTCCGGGTGCATTACGAGGTTTCACAAAGCGGTTCGCAGCGTCACATCCGCATTGTGGCGCTCGGCCACAGCGGAGAGCGGGAAATTTTTAACGGCCTGCGGGATCCAGGCTCAAAAATTGACCTTGTCGTGCCCTTGACCGGCGCGGAAAAAATCAGGATTTTTGTGAACGGAATTCTGGTGGAAGAGCGCCCCGTAAAATGACAACAAAACCCGTGTTCCCCCGCCCTTGCGGGGAAATATCTCTGGTGCCTTCGGTGCTGTCAGCCGATTTCTCCCGTTTGGAGAAATGTCTGCAAAAAATAGAAGCCGCGGCAGACTGGGTGCAGGTGGACGTAATGGACGGACATTTCGTGCCCAACCTGAGTTTCGGACCTGACGTGGCATGGGCGGTGGCCCGATCCACCAGCCTTGGCGTGGACGCGCATTTAATGGTGGAGCGTCCCCTTGAATTTATTGACGCTTTTGCCGCCGCCGGCGCCCGGCTGATCACGGTTCATGCCGAGGCCGAAGACAGTCTGCTTTGCCTTAAGCGGGTGCATAGCATGGGGCTGGCGGCCGGGGTGGCGTTGCGGCCTAAAACGCCTTTTAAGCGGGCCGCCGCCTTTCTTGAGGCGGCGGATCTGATCCTTATCATGACGGTGGAGCCGGGTTTCGGCGGCCAAAGCTTCCTCTCCGCCATGCTTAATAAAATTTCGGAGGCCCGGCGGGCCATAAAAACCTCCGGGCGCAAAATATGGCTGCAGGTTGACGGCGGGATTAACGCCCGCACCGCGAAACTCGCGGTTAAAGCGGGGGCGGACTCCCTTGTAATGGGCAGCGCCGTGTTCGGTGCGCGTGACCCGGCTGGTTTTTTAAAGGGTTTGCGTTTTGAATTCAGCAGGGGGTGTACATGCAAAAAAAAGTTTTAATAGTGGAGGACGAAGACCTTATAGCCAAGGTGCTTTCAATAAGACTTGAAAACAGTGGCTATAAGGTGCTTATCGCCTACGACGGTGAAGACGGCCTGGAACAGGCAAAAAAAGAAAAACCCGACCTTATGCTTGTGGATATCGGTCTGCCGCGCATAGACGGGAATACCCTTTGCGAACTTATAAAGAACGACGCCGCCACAAAGGGTATAAAAATAATCGTGCTTACCGGCAAAAGACTGGTTGGAGATATGGAAACCGCCTTTTCCGCCGGCGCCGATATCTATGTGAACAAGCCTTATGACTGGACCCGCCTGCTGGCTCATATAAAATCCCTGATAGGGTAGCGCTGCAACCGGCGAATATAATATAATGTACTAAACGCTCTTACGGCGGCTTTAAGGCTGCCGGAGCGATTGTGCCGTTTTTTTGCGTGAGTAAGAAGGAGGAAAAGTATGGCGGTAGTTTTAAGGCTTCAAAGGATAGGAAAAAGAACTCAGCCCCATTACAGGATGGTAGCCATAGAAAAAACCCGCGGGCCGCACGGCGAGCCCATAGAAGTTATCGGCCATTATAATCCCAAAGCCGGCAAGGATGCACAGAAAGTCACCGTCAATATTGAAAAATACGAGGGTTGGATTAAGAACGGAGCCAAGGCTTCCGACACCGTAGGCTCGCTGTTTTTAAAGGCTAAAAAGGCCGCGAAAGCTGTTCCAGTTGCAGAGCCAAAATAAGCCCGCGCGATTCCCTTCGTTAATGAGGGCGGGTACCCCTTAAAAAGGGTTCAATGAGCGGGCCGCCAAAGGCGGCAGTGACTTTGGCCTGTCGCGGGCCTCTGGCGATGTCCGCGGCTGAGCGAGCGACGAAGTGGAGTTTAGCTCTACCCTTTCCGAACGACTGAGGGGACACCGCATGGCGGTTTCCCCTCGTAGAGCACCGGCCGGCACCTTATAAGGCCGCGGCGGCTAATCCGCCCCGAACGCTGTGCAGTGCGGGCGGGGCGCGACAATGGAGGATCCCATGAAAGAAGCTTTGATGTATATCGTTAATGCTCTTGTAACCGAGCCCCAGGCCGTAAAAATAGCTTCCTCGGAAGACGGCAATATCCTGCGTTTCAGACTATCCGTTTCCTCGGCCGACAGGGGCAAGCTGATAGGCAAAGAAGGCCGTGTAATAAAGTCGGTAAGAACGCTTTTACAGGCCGTCGCCGCCGCGCAGAATAAAAAAGTTTTCGTGGATGTGGTTTAAAAGGCCTTACGCTATACGCCGTAAGCCATAAGCCATAAGCTCCATAAGGAACACCTTGAAGCCTATGGCTTAAGGCATACGGCATATGGCGGGTTCTTATGAAAGTTGATGTTATTACTTTATTCCCGCACAGCGTCGACGAAGCTCTGTCGGAAAGTATCGTCGGCCGGGCGCGCGGGGAAGGATTCCTTAAACTTTCTTTTTTAAACCCCAGGGATTTTTCAGGCGACCGCCGCGGTACCGTAGATGACAAGCCTTATGGCGGCGGCACGGGCATGGTAATGCTGGCGGAACCAGTCTACAAGGCGCTGAAAAAAGTGAAAAAGAAGGGTTCCTTCACGGTTCTGCTGACCCCGAAGGGCAGGCCGTTCACGCAAAAGCTGGCCTTGCGCCTGGCAAAAAAGAAGAACCTGATCTTTATCTGCGGCCATTACGAAGGCACCGACGAGAGGATTTCTCCCCTGGCCGACCTTGAGCTTTCCGTGGGCGATTATGTGCTTACGGGCGGCGAACCGGCGGTCTCAGTGGTTATAGACGCCGTTACGCGCCTTATTCCAGGGGTCCTCAAGAAAGCCGAAGCCACGGTGAAAGAGACTTTTACCGATTCACTTTTGGAGGCTCCGCATTACACCCGCCCCGCTCTCTGGCGCGGAAAAAAAGTGCCGGCGGTCCTTTTGTGCGGAAATCACGCTTTAATAGAAGACTGGCGCAGGACGAAAGCTTTGGAACTTACAAAAAAACACCGGCCGGATTTAATAAAAAAAGCCAAACTGGAGGAAGTATGAAGGACATTCAAGCGCATCTCGGACTGAAGAAAGAAAAATTCAATTTCAGGACGGGCGATACCGTAAAAGTGCACACCAAGGTCGTGGAGGGTGAAAGCGAAAGGATACAGGTTTTTGACGGCGTAGTCATTTCAAGGCGCGGCAGCGGCATAGCCGAAACCATCACCGTAAGAAAAATTTCTTACGGCGTCGGGGTGGAGCGCATTTTCCCCATCAATTCTCCCAGAATTGACAAAATTGAAGTGGTTAAGGCCGGCAAAGTAAGACGTTCAAAAATTTATTACCTAAGGGAACTGGCGGGCAAATCCGCGCGGTTGGAAGAGAACATTCAGAAAGAAACCGCCACAGAGCTGCCATCCGCGGCAACCGAGGCTCCAGCCGCGGTACCCGCGGTTACGGCCCAGGCTCCGGTTCCCTCTGACACCAAAATCTAAAACAGGGGATAGGGGCTGGAGAATAGGGTAGAGAGTGCAGAAATAAAGAATTCCTTCCCTAATCCAATCCCCTGGACTCTAGCCGCTCACCCCTGAGGTCGGGATATTGGAAAAAACAATTGTGCCGCTTTCCACTTTTGACCTTTCCCTGATAGCGAAAGAAAAACCGGACTTCCTCGTGGGCGTTGACGAGGCCGGGCGGGGCCCTTTGGCGGGCCCGGTTGTCGCCTGCGCCGCCCACATCCCCCCCCTGATCTTCCCTCTCGTTTCCCCCTTTATTAATGACAGTAAAAAATTGACGCCCACGAAAAGGGAAGCGGCTTTTTCGGCCATGCTTCAGGCAGGTGTAAGTTTTGGTTTCGGCTGGGCAGCGCCGGAGGAAATAGACCGCTGCAATATTCTGGAAGCTACGTTCAACGCCATGGGGGCGGCGGTTAAAAGGCTTGCCCGTACCCTCGGGGCGCAACTACCAGAGGCAAACTCTTTCCGGCCCCTTCCGCTATTCGCCGGCCTGCCCCGCCCTTTTGGCCCCCAAGTCGGGACCAATACCCGCAAGGCGGTCTCTCAAGCGGAACCTCGCGTTCCAAAAGGGCGGGGCTTGTTTGTTTTGGTGGATGGTCCTCATAAAATAAAACGCCTTGCCGTGAATCAGAAGCCCGTGATATGCGGGGACTCCCATTCGCTATGCGTTGCCGCCGCGAGCATTTTTGCCAAGGTTCTGCGTGACCGCTGGATGGCGCGCCTTGAAGCGCAATATCCGGGTTACGGTTTTGCGGCGCACAAGGGCTACGGCACGGCCGCGCATCTTGCCGCCTTGCGCGCTTTAGGCCCGTCTCCCGTTCATCGCTTTAGTTTCGCGCCTGTAAAAGAAGCCGCTCTCTCCAGGAACGCGATATGAACGACCGCGGCAAAATGTACGAAGACCAGGCCGCTGTCTTTCTTGAACGGGCGGGGCTGAAACTTATACGGCGCAACTGGAGCGCCCCCACCGGCGAAATAGACATTATAGCTTCCGAAAAGGACACTTTGGTTTTTGTGGAAGTGCGCGGGCGCTCAAACACCGGTTTTGGCTCACCCGCCGAAACGGTAACAAAGTCAAAGCAGGTCCGTATCATTAAAACGGCTCTCGGCTACCTTAAAGCCAAAGCGCTTAAGCCCGAGAGCGTGCGTTTTGATGTGGTGGCTATCATTCCCGGCAGCGAACCGGAACATATTCGCGGCGCTTTTGACGCCGGCAAATACTGGTATTAACGCAGGGGCTAGCGTATAGCGGTTAGAGGTTAGGTAAGAAGTTCCTTATTCTGTGCCCTATACGCTAACCCCTAACCCCTGCAGTTTGCCAAGGAAACTACTTATGAACACTCCTGACAGCGCTTTTCAAACAGTTACCGCCGCGGCCGCCTGGCTTAAAGCCAGAACAAGGGGCCGAAAACCATCTATCGCAATAATAGCCGGCAGCGGCCTTGCCGATGCCTTACCCGGACTTGAACAGAAGCTGATTATTCCCTACGAAAGAATACCGGGTTTCCCCCGCACAACGGTAAAAGGCCACAAGGGAGAGCTCGTTTTCGGGCGCCTGGGTTCCAAAGAAGTGGTTATCATGCGCGGTCGTTTCCATTATTACGAAGGCCGGCCGCTTAATTTCATAGCATTCCCGATACGGGTGCTGGGAACTTTGGGAGTAAAAAAACTTATCCTGACCGCCGCGGTCGGCTCGCTGAAACCTTCCATCAGGCCCGGAGATCTGTTGTTGCTGACGGATCATATTAACCTCATGGGCTCAAATCCTCTCATGGGTAATTACAACTCTTCTTTCGGCGAAATGTTCCCGGATATGAATGAGCCTTACGACGCGCTCCTGCGCGGCGCGGCGCTCGCGGCCGCAAAAAAACTCAGGATGCCGTTAAAAACCGGGGTTTACGCGGCCGTAACCGGCCCGTCTTACGAAACCCCCGCCGAGGTCAGGGTTTACCGTCTTCTTGGCGGGGATGTGGCCGGTATGTCGGTGGTGCCTGAAAATATAGCCGCCCGCCAGCTCAAAATGCGGGTGCTTGGCCTGTGCTGGATCTCAAATTTCACCAGCGGTATTTCAAAAACGATTCTATCCCATGACGAGGTGCTTGAACTCGGCGCCGCCGTCTCAGTGAAGATAAAAGCCCTGCTTGAAGCGGTAATCGGCTCAAAAACCTTTTAGGAGAATGTTAAATGAGAATGCTCGATTTGCTGCTGAAAAAACGCTCCGGTCTTGAACTTTCAGGCCCGGAGCTTGAATTTATAGCTTCCGGCGCGGCTTCCGGCGCCATACCGGATTATCAGCTTTCCGCCTGGCTCATGGCTGTGTTTTTTAACGGCCTTACCAAAAAGGAAACCGCCGCCTTTACAAGGGCCATGGCCATGTCCGGCGCGCGGCTTAACCTTAAAAGCGTTAAAGGCGCCAAGGTGGATAAACATTCCACCGGCGGGGTGGGCGACGGCGTGTCGCTGGCGCTCGCGCCGGTAGTCGCCGCCTGCGGCGTGGTGGTGCCCATGATGAGCGGCAGGGGCCTTGGCCACACAGGCGGCACGCTTGACAAACTTGAGTCCGTGAAAGGCTTTAAGGTGCGGCTTACGCCCGCGCGCGTGGTTAGCCAGCTTAAAGCCACCGGGCTCTCCATGTTCGGACAGACGGAGGAGCTGGCCCCAAGCGACAAGAAACTTTACGCGCTTCGGGACGCTTCGTGCACGGTGGAATCGCTTCCGCTTATAGTGGCAAGCATACTTTCAAAAAAATACGCCGAAGATATCACCGGGCTCGTGATGGACGTAAAATACGGTTCCGGAGCTTTCCTGAAAGATTTTAAAAAAAGCAGGGAACTAGCGGTCGCTTTAATGGAGACCGCGAAACTTCTTGGCATACGCTGCGTGGCGCTTCTGACAGCCATGGACGAACCGCTGGGACTCGCCGTGGGGAACGCAATTGAACTGGAGCAGTCCGTGCGTATACTCCAGGGCGAAAAGGGCCCCGCGGATTTTACGCGGGTGCTTGAAGCCCTTTCCGGCTGGATGATCTACCTCGGCGCGAAAGCCCGCACTCCCGAAGAGGGAGAGGAAAAGGCCCGGCGCGCCATAACCTCCGGCGCCGCGCTTGCAAAGCTGCGCTTATTGTTTAAATGGCAGGGCGGCGACGCGCGGGTGGCCGATAACCCGGGGCGTTTCCTGCCCAGGGCCGGACTTTCGCGCGAAATAAAAGCCGGCCGGGGCGGGTATCTTACAAAGCTGGATTCAAGGACCGTCGGGCACGCGAGCGTGATGCTTGGCGCCGGCCGGGGACGCGCCGAAGACGCGGTGGATTTCGGCGCGGGCATTCTGCTTTCAAAAAAACTCGGCGATAAAGTCAAACCCGGCGAGGTTCTGGCCAGGCTTTACGCCTCCGACGCCAAAAAACTTTCCGAGGGCGCCGCAATGTTCGAGAGCGCGCTTGAATACGGCGCACGGCCCCCTAAAAAAGAGCCGCTGATAAGAGAGATAATAAAATAACGGCAGAGGATAGGGGTGAGCGTATAGGGTTGAGGGTAGAGTATAAAGAACTCCTTCCCTTACCTCTGAACTCTAACCGCTGACCCCTTTCTTCCAGGAGCTTTCGATGAATAAAAATATCCACATTTCAAAACATCCGCTTGTGCTGGATAAAATAGCCCGCTTGCGGGATAAGAACACCTCCGCAGCCGATTTCAGGCGGCTTACGGGCGAAACCGGACTGCTTCTGGCCCACGACGCGCTTTTAAACGCGAAAGTAAAAAGCGTGAGCGTGCGCACCCCGATCGGAGTGGCGTCGGCGCGGGTGCTTTCCCACGACATAGTTTTTGTGGCTATTTTAAGAGCGGGGCTGGGTATGATTGACGGGGTAACCAAGCTATATCCGGAAGCGAAACTCGCGCACATAGGCATTTACCGCGACGAGGAAACGCTGAAGCCTGTTAAATACTATGTCCGTCTTCCCAGGATAACAAAAAACAGCCTGGTGGTGGTGCTGGATCCCATGCTTGCCACGGGAGGCTCCGCCGTGGAAGCTGTGGAGATACTTAAATCCAGGGGCGCTGAAAAGATTTGTTTTATCGGCCTTATAGCGGCGAAAGAAGGATTGCGCCGGCTCTCGTCAGCTTATCCCGGCCTGCCGATCTATGTGGGCACGGTGGACGCAATGCTGAACGAAAACGGCTACATAGTTCCGGGCCTCGGCGACGCCGGGGACAGGATGTTCGGAACGAACTAGCGAATAGTAAATAGCGAAAAGCGAATAGTGTTAAGGATTTTTCCTTTCACTATTCGCTTTTCGCTATTATTTGCCGGTGTTGAAATGCGGATTGGCTATCTTTGAAAGGGCTGCGTGGTCCAGTATTTTTATGGATTTGGTTTCCCGTTTTATCCAATTCTTTTTTTCAAACTCAGCCAGTATCCGGACCACTGTTTCCAGAGCCAGGCCGGTTATTTCGGCTATTTCCGTGCGCTTAAGGCCGTAGATGGCGGGAGCGGCGGTATCCTTGCTTTTGAATGAAACCGCTTTAAGCAGGGTTTTTGCCACCTTGCCTTTGGCAGGCTGGTAGGCGGTGTCGTTCAATTTTTTCTGCAGGCCATGAGTTTCTTCGGCCAGCTTCCGCAAAAAAAGCCTGTAGGTCTTCGGGTTGGAGGCCAGAAAATTATCCATGGCTTTCTCGCTGAAAAAAGAAAGGATGGTGTCGCCCATCGCCCTGGCGTTGCAGGAATACGGATTGCCTGAGAAAAAAGCTATGTGGCCGAAAAGCTCCCCCGGGTGGCGTATCCAGTTTATCATCTGCTGGCCCCTGGCGTCGGTTGAAAACACTTTGGCCCGGCCTTTGCAAACCACGAAAAACCCGGCGGGTTTCTGGGCCGCTCCGTAAATTTCCTCGCCGTCTTTCAGATGTCGGGCGGCTTTCATGGCGTTCCAGAGTTTTGCGGCCTCAGGTTCAAGCTTGCTGGCGAAACAGGCGGAAAGAAAGCCGCAATCCGCGCAATTCGTTATTTGTTTTTTTGCTGTATTTTCCATATTCCCCCAAAACAATAATAACCCACTGAAATGATATTATACAAATTTTCCAGAAACTGTCTGCCGGGGCGGACTGCCAACTTCGGATTAGAAAATGCCGGGCCATTTGCTAAAATAGAATTGTGACAGCGGCTGGCGTGTAGCGGAGAGCGGACAGCGTAAAACGGACGGAATAAATAAACTCATTCCTTAAACCGCTATCCCCTATACACTAGCCCCTGTTGTTAAACTATGTTCAGCGAAATTAAAAAGCTTGGCAAAGAATCGCTGGTTTACGGCCTGTCCACCGTGGCCTCGCGCCTGCTTACTTTCCTGCTGCTTCCTTTCTACACGCATTACCTCTCTCCCGCCGATTACGGCGTTGTGGCGGCTGTTTTTTCCTACATAGCTTTTTTCAACATTCTCTGCCAATACGGCCTTGACCAGGCCTATATGCGCCATTATGAGGAAAGGGAAAAAGCTTTCCCCTCGGCTTTTTGGGGCGTTGCCGCGGTTTCTTTTGTTATAACCGTTGTTCTTTGCGCCGGAAGGCAGCCCCTTGCCTTAGCGGCGGGCATTGGCGCAGGCCGCGGCCGCCTGGTAGCTTATTCCGCCATTATCCTTTTTGCCGACGCATTAAGCGCCGTGCCGTTCGCGGATCTCCGCATGGCCCATAAGGCGCTTAAATACGCCCTTATCAGGTTTTCAGCCGTGATATTGAATCTGCTTTTAAATTTCTGGTTCATCGCCCGCTCGGGCTGGGGCATTGAAGGCATTTTTGCCGCCAACATCGTTTCTTCGCTGTTTACGCTTGCAATTGTCCTTTGGCCGGCGCTCCCGCGCCTTAAATTACGCCTGGATATGCCGGTATTCCGCAAAATGCTTTCCTTTGCCCTGCCGCTTGTGCCGGCGGGACTCGGCGCCATGGCCGTGCAGGTTATAGACAGGCCCATACTTCTCCGCCTTTCGGGCGAGACCACGGTGGGCATTTATCAGGCCAATTACCGCCTTGGCATTTTCATGATGCTGGTGGTCAGCATGTTCGACCAGGCCTGGCGGCCTTTTTTTATAGAGCGCGCCAAAAACCCGGAGGCAAAACCGCTTTTTGCGGGAATTCTCACCTATTTTTCCATGGGTTCGGCCTGGCTGGTGCTCGCGCTGTCCTTTTTTATAGAAGACCTGGTAAAGATAAGAGTTGCGGGCCGCACGTTAATACACCCCGCCTATTGGCCGGGACTGGGTATTGTGCCGGTGGTTTTATGGGGATATCTGTTCAACGGACTTTATGTTAATTTTTTGGCCCCCGCCGTGATCGCAAAAAAAACCGGCCGGATAATGGCCGCCACTCTTTTTGGAGCGGCCTTGAATATCGCCGCCAATTTTCTGCTTATACCGCCTTTCGGCATGCTGGGGGCCGCCTGGGCGACATTTATCGCCTATTTTTCCATGGCGGTGTTCATGCACCAGGCCGGCAGAAAATATTATATTGTGCCTTATGATTATAAGCGCGTGGCCGGGGTTTTAGGCATAGCTGGCGTTGGCGCCTGTGTTGTCTTTCTGAAGCCTTTGATAGGGCCCGGCGCCTGGCTGGCCGTTCGTCTGGCGGCGCTTGGCGCTTATTCGGCCGCGGTTTTTTTCCTGCTCTTGCCGGATGAACAAAAGGCATTTAAAGGTCTTTTCGACAGGATTTCTCCGCCTTCAGCCTTCAGCCTTAAGTCTTAAGCCTTTCTTCAGCCCTCAGCCTTTCTTTACCCATAGGCCTTCAGTCCTTTAAACAAGGGGTCCTTAGGCACTTACTTAAAAACCCTGTGTATATTACACTTTAATTAATGGAAAACCGCATGATGAAAAGCATAGCCGCTTTTTTTTGTCTTGTTCTGTTCCGGGGCCTGCCGCTTTTAGCCGCGCCCGCTAATGAATTCGATCTTGAGAGCCTGGACGCTTCCGCCATACGGTCGTCTGCCGCGGTAATTCCCACTCCTGCCCCGCACTTTGGCGGGACCCCTTCCGGCAGATTTACCCACAGGTGGACACCGCCACAGCGGTTTCCCCTACGCTTCGAAAAAAGTGCGGGGCCTGCCGCCCAGCCGCAGTGCGCGGCTTTGAAAGACTGGACCGTGATGATTTTTGTGAATGGAAAAAACAATCTGGAAACTTCAGCTCTGCAGGACGTCAACCAGATGGAACTGGTTGGTACCACCGCTAAGGTTAATATCGCGGTGGAGCTTGGACGCATGAAAGGGCAGAAAGAAGGCGACGACGCGACAGACGGAGACTGGACCGGCGCGCGCCGCTACCTGATAGCCAAAGACAATGATCTGACACATATCGCTTCACCCGTAATTGAGTACCGCAAGAAGGCCGACATGGGTTCCTGGAAAGAACTGGCGAATTTCGTGAAATGGGCCAGGGTCAGGTTCCCCGCCCGCCGTTACGCGCTTATCATCTGGGACCATGGCAACGGCTGGAAGCCTGTTGACCCTGCCAATGCCCCCGATTTTGCCAATATCAGCAAGGGCTTCTCGCTGGATGATGACACCGGGCATGAGATATCCACCCTTCAGCTCGGCGCCGCCCTGAAGGACGCCGGTAAAGTGGACTTGTTCATGGCCGATGGCTGCAATATGCAGATGGCTTCCGTAGCCTATGAATACCGTAATTACGCCGATGTTATGGTGGCCTCCGAGGAGACGGAACCCGGAGAGGTTTTGCGCTATGCCCAGTTCCTCGGGAAATTGAACGAACGGCCGGAGGCTGGTCCGGAAGAGGTGGCGGGCCATATCGTGCGCGCTTACAGGGATTATTTTTTAGGCGGCGGCAGCACCGAAGAAATCAATGTTACACAATCCGCGGTACGGCTCGGCAAATTGTCCGAATTGCGCGAAAAACTTGATAATTGGGCAAGCCTCGCGATAGTGTCAAATGAAAAAGAGGTTTTTGCTTCCGCGAAAAAAACCTGCAAGGCTTACGACGATCCGGAATACAAGGACCTATACCATTTTATCTCGCTGGTAACCGCGGCGACAAAGAACGCGGCGCTCCGCGACTCCGGCGCGGGCCTGTTGAGCTTCCTTAAGAGCGAAGTTGTTCTTGAAAACTGGGGCTTGGACCCGAACAGCAACGGGATGTCCATCTATGTGCCTGACGTTTATGATCCGCTTTACGACAAACTGGCCTGGTCCCGCGACGGTGTCTGGGACGATTTTGCCAGACTGATGGCTACCCTCCCCCCCTCGGCTCCACCCGCTACCCAGGCGCAAAAACACCACAGACGCTGATAAAACAATGCCGGCGTTTTAAATAAACCGCACGATCTCCCGTCACGCAGTTGCGCCGCCGCGCAGCTACGTCTCTTTCTTTCTGTTATTTTTCCTGCTGGAGTTTGCCGAAGGCGGACACGCCTATTGCGGTAGTGGCAAGACAGAAGGCAAGTATGGCACCCAGGTCTGCCCAGGCTGAGAATACGCCATGCCCCAGCATGATGATGCGCAGGAGGTCCACTGAGTAGGTGACCGGGTCAAAAAGGCTTATCACTTTTATATAAGGCGCGGCTTTGGAGATGTCAAACAGCGCGCCGCTGAAGAAAAAAAGCGGCCAGGTCAGGAAGCTCATTATCAGCCCGAAGCCCTCCATGGACTTCATCTTTGCCCCGATGGTCAGGCCCAGGTTGGTTATCATGTATGAGACCGGGAAGGAAGCCGCCAGACACAACGCAACTTTCAGCGGATTCAGCGGCAGTATGAAAAAGGCTCCGATAATAAGAAGAAGAAAGGTCTCTATTATCGCGCCCAACATCCCCCCCAGCGCCTTGCCTATGAAAAGAGTGGTCCGCGAAATGGGCGCCGCCAGGACTTCTTTTAAAAAATCCAGCCGCTTGTCCCAGATTATGTAAAGCCCGTAGGTAATGGACGTAAATAATATAACCATCGCAAGTATCCCCGGGAAGATGAACTGCTGGTAGGTAAAACCCGGCACGGGGCTGGTTCCTGAAACCATGCCGCGGCCCATCACGAACAGGAAGAGGAGAGGAGAGACAAGGATGGAGACGATGCGCTCTTTCTCTCTGAAATAGATCTTCGCCTCGCGAAGCAATAGAGCGTAAATGGCGTTGAGGTTGATCATATTCGGCAGCGAATAGCGAATAGCGAATAGGGGATAGGGGTGGGGTTTTTCATCTTTTGTGCTTACTTCGGCATTTCAGCCCCGACTATTTCCTCGCGGCTTTAACTGTCGCTATCCTTTCAAAAATGCTCTCGGCGTGCTCTTCGGCGTCCGTGCTCATTTGCTGGCCGGCGAATTTAAGGAAGACGTCGTCTAATGTGACGCGCCGCACTTCCACTTCATCTATATGCCCGCCCGCGTTCAGGAGCGCCTGCAGATTCTTTCCCGAATCAACAATGCCTATTTTGTAATGTCCGTCTTCCCGTTCCACACTGTTGACGAATGGAAGCTTTCCAAGAGCTTCTTCGTTTATGGCGCCGGTAAGAAAAACCAGGTCCTGTCCGACTTTTTTCTTTAAAGCGGAAGGCGTGTCCAGTTCTATTATTTTTCCGCTGTAGATGATGCCGATCCGGTCGGCAAGGCTGTCCGCCTCTTCCATGTAATGGGTGGTGAGTATGATTGTGGTGTTGTGCGCCTCTTTAAGCTCCCGGATATGGTCCCATACCGCTTTGCGGCTGGCCGGGTCAAGGCCCAGCGTGGGCTCGTCCAAAAAAAGTATTTTCGGGCTGTGGATAAGGCCGCGCGCTATCTCAAGCCGCCGCCTCATACCGCCGGAATAGGTTTTTACGAAGCTGTCGCCCCGGTCGCTTAATTTGACCAGGGCCAGCATCTTGTCTATCTTTCCGGTTATTTCACGCCGGGGTATGCCGTAAAGCATGGAGTGGAGATAGAGATTCTCCCGGCCGGTAAGCAGATCGTCAACGCTGGGTTCCTGAAACACTATGCCTATCTGCCTGCGCACGGCGAGCGGCTGGCGGTTGATGTCGTAACCGGCCACGAGCGCGGAGCCGGAAGTGGGTTTTACCAGCGTCGCCAGCATGCTGATAAGGGTGGTTTTGCCGGCGCCGTTCGGACCCAAAAGGCCGAACACTTCACCTTCCGGTATCTCAAGGCTGACGCCGTTTACGGCTGTCACTTCCGCGAAGCGTTTCACAAGATTGTCGGTTTTTATGGCGGCCATAGTTAGATTCTACAAAATACAGGCGTGCCGTAAGCCGTATGCAGAAAGGCTGCCATACACTTTAAGCCTACAGATTTTTATTGAAGAAATTCAGAATTCTGCTGTTATATTGCGCCCCGCCGATAAAGGAAGTCTCGCCGTGGTTGGCGCCTTTAATGATCCAAAGCTCCGTTTTAGGGGTGATCGTGTGCAGGGTCAGGGAATTCTCAACCGGTACCTGAGTGTCGCTATCGCCGTGTATAAGCAGCACAGGCGTTTTTATTGCGGCTATGAAATTTTCCGGCGCCACGCCGTCCGCGCTGATCCCCAGAAAAACAAGGTTCCACGCTTTCATAAGCCATAAGAGCGGGATCCGGAAAACGCCGAAATCTTTAAAAATAAAGTCCAGTTCACGGCTTAGACTGGCGTAAGGCGAATCCAGCACTCTTGCTTTTATCTCGTAGTCTTTTGCCATGGCAAGGGTCGCCGCGCCCATGGAAAAACCGAAAGCCCCGATATGCGTGAATCCTTTGGCTTTCAGAAAATTAACGGCGGCGGACACGTCCCTGGTTTCGCGCCGGCCCCCGGTGGAGAAAAAGCCTCCGCTTTTACCCATGGCACGGAAATCAAACAGCAGCAGATTGAAATCTTTCGCCAGAAAAGAAGTAAAACTCAGCACATTGCCTTTGTCCATGGGGTATCCGTGGCAGATTATCAGGGCTTTGCCGCTTTTTTTGTTCGGTATGTACCAGCCGTCCAGTTCCACACCGTCCGGGGTCGCAAGCCTGACGTTTTCCACCGCTGGGCCGTTGTTCCCAGGCCCAAGTCCGGGCGGGCTGATATATCTTTTTGGGTGGGTATATAGGAAAAACACAATAACTGAGAACACCAGGTAGAGCGCCGCGGGATAAGCTATAAGCCTTATGAGAATGGGGAGAATCATTTTTTTCATTTCGTTGCTGCGCGGCAGGATTCACATTCAGAATTTAGGGTCCCGGCTGCCGTATTCTGACTACTGGCTACTCAGTTAATTCTTTCCCCGCGGACCCGGTCATCGGCACGAACCGGACCGGGGCTATATCGCTTTCTTTAAAACCCGCGGCTGTTTTCTCAAACACCTTAAGCGTCTGCGCCGCTTCGGGGCCTATGGGTATTACAAGGCGCCCGCCTGTTTTAAGCTGGTTTAAAAGACTTGGCGGAGCCGAGTCAGCGGCGCAGGCGGCGATTATCCCGTCATATGGCGCGTACTCCGGCCAGCCCTCGCGCCCGTCGACGGTTTGAATATTCACAGCGGGGTAGCCGAGCCTTTTTAATGTCAGGCCGGCGGTCTTTGAAAGAGAAGGCGAAATTTCCACGCTGTAGACTGCACACCCAAGCTCGCTCAGGCACGCGGCCTGATAGCCGGAGCCGGTGCCTATTTCCAGGACTTTTTGGCCCGCTTTCAGCCCCAACAACTCCATCATCAGCGCCACAATGTAGGGCTGCGAGATGGTTTGCCCGTTTGATATGGGGAGCGGGTAATCCTCGTAAGCGCGGGTGCGCAGGTCTTCCGGCGCGAACAAATGCCGTTTTACCCTGCGCATGGCGGCAAGCACTTCAGCGTCTTTTATCCCCCGCCGCATTATCTGGTCCTCAACCATTTTTGCGCGTAAAAAGGTTTGAAATTCTTCGTATTTCGGGCCGAGTATATGTCGGAACATAGGGGTAGCGAATAGCGAATAGCGAATAGCGAATAGCGAATAGCGAATAGCGAATAGCGAATAGCGAATAGCGAATAGCTAACAGCTAACAGCTTATCGGCTAGTGTGCTGTTTGCGGAGAGTGATATCCCCGGCGCCTGATAAAACCCTCACCTTCATTGCCGCATGCGGCGAGGTACCTAATTCGTTCTTTATGTCGCCGCCGGGGCTTCTCAGTGTCGCGGCTAATTCGGTGCCTTCGGGAAAGTCAAGCGTAACGTCTCCGGAGCCGGTTTTAATATCTATGTTAGAGCCGGCAGCATCCGTCGTGCCTACAGAGAGGGTTACATCGCCCGCACCGGACAGTACAACCGCCTCGTTTGACGATATCGTCCCGTCCAGATCGCCCGTGCCCATGCGGGCCTTAAGTCTGCCCGATACATTCTCTAAAGCGACGTCGCCGGAGCCGGTAGTGACCTCAACAGCCGCGGTTCTTTCCTTCAACTCCACATCACCGCTGCCTGCAGTTATTTTCACGGCGATATTTTCCGGAGCTGAAACGCTTACACCCGTTCGATTGCGCGAAATAATACTAAGAACTCCCGGCGAAACCGCCGCTTTAAGGCTGCCGGAGCTGTTTCCGGCATCCAAAGCGGAAAACTTTACGTTCGGCCCGGCGCAGCCGCGCACCGCGACGTCGCCGGATTTTGTTATGATCTCTATCATCTTTATATCCGCGGCGGCATACTCTCCGTCGGCAACGCCGGCCATGTCTTCAGCGTCTTCCGCCGAGTTTTCCTTGTGAGACGCAACCGCCTTGAATAAAACTTTAATGCCGTCCAGCAGCGGCGTACCCGGGGATTTTTTTCCGCTCTCCGCCTCCGAACGCAGATCTTCCGCCAATAAAGCCGCGCTTTGGTAGCGCTGAGCCGGATTTATCGCGAGGCATTTTGCTATCACCCTGCTTATCCCCGCGGGTATGGAGGGATTCAGTTTTGAGGCCGGTTTGAACTTTCCCGAAATAATTCTCGCCATGAAAGAGGCGGTATCCTCCGCCGCAAAAGGATGCTCAAGGGTAAGCAGTTCATAAAATACCACGCCGAGGCTGTAAATATCGCCGGCGGGCGTAAGCGGGTTTTTATCCGGGCCGAAACTTTCAGGCGCAATGTAGCGCAGAGTGCCCAATATCTGATGCGCAGCGGTCAGTTCCGGATCCCCGAAACTTTTGGAAAGGCCGAAATCCAGCAGTTTAACGGCCCCCTCCCTGTTTAAAAGTATGTTGGAAGGTTTTATGTCGCGGTGGAGAACGCCGCGCGAATGGGCTTCGGCAAGCGCCCTCGCAACGCTGCCCACAAGCGCGCATACCAGCGCCGGGTAATTTTTGTCTTTAAGAGGGCAGCTTTTCAGTTCGCGCAAAAAATACGGTATTTTTTTATCTTCGGCCTCTGTTCCGATATAGCCGAACTTTTTAAGGTCTTCCGTCTGTCCCGCCAGATCTTTGAGGATCTTCGCCCTGTCCATGAACCTGCTTAAAGGCTCGCCGTCAACATACTCCATTACCAGGTACGGCGCGCCCTCGTATTCTCCGCAGCTGTAAACGCGCACTATGGAGGGATGATCGCATTTGGCGATAGCGCTGCCTTCCCGCAGAAAACGCTTCAGGCTTTTTTCATTGACCAGATGCTCAAGCATGAATTTTATGGCCACTTCGCGCGAGAGCTTTTCGTCAAAACCCTTGTACACAGAACCCATGCCGCCCTCGCCTATTTTCCGGACGATGCGGTAACCGTCCACAATATCCCCCGGTTCTATTTTACGCATAATTAACTCCTGAATTCTTTTACGATTACAGTGTGCGACAATAAGCAGTATTTTACTGCCTATGGCTTACAGCTGATGGCTTATGGCGTTTTATTACCACACGCCTTTTTGCGCCATGAAGCAGGCGGTGATGGTTTTGATACCGTAGAGCGCCGCTTTTTCAAGCGCGCCAGGCGATTCGGAGCCGGGCTGCATCCACACGGTTTTTACGCC
This sequence comes from Elusimicrobiota bacterium, assembly GCA_026388155.1. NCBI lineage: Bacteria > Pseudomonadati > Elusimicrobiota > Elusimicrobiota bacterium. Next base: position 151,060 of record JAPLKI010000007.1, on the reverse strand, counting down.
CAGCTTGTTGCACTGTTCAATTACTGTAACCGTCGCTTCGGGCGGGACCACGGTTATTACGAGGTCCGGTTTTTTTTCAATTTCGTCAAGGCTCGAATAAAGCCGGCTGCCCAGCACAAATCCGCCTTTCGGGTTTACGCCTTTAACCGGGTAGCCCGCTTTAAGCAGGTCGCGGAAAATTTTGTGGCCATATTTGGAAGCGTCGCCGGATACCCCCACCACCGCGATAAGTTTATATTCTTCAGGATCCATTTTTATTTTATCCCGACTGTGTAAAAAGCTTTGCCCTCGCTGTTTTTGTGCGAGCAGTCCGGGGTAATAACACAGTAGTGGTTTGACTTCGGATTTGAAAAATAAAGCCAGCCGCCGGTGTCTTTGACGGCGGAGGAGATTTCTGCTTTAAAATCTTCGTCTATTATGCGCACAGCCCTGCTTTCGGAGTGTCCCGGCAGGGTTATAGCCGGGATTTCCTTAAGCTGGGCAGGAACCAGTAAATTAAGATTTTCAGGGCACTTTCCGTTCTTTTCTTTATAATCCGAGAGAGCCAGCATTATTTCGGCGGTGTTCAGCATGCAGTTAGCCTCGTTTAATATTTCATCGGAGCTCTTGGAATCCTCTTTTGAGCGCAATTCTTCTTTCGCTATCTGCCGGTCCATATTATTGAGCGTTGCTTCGCCCATTTTTTTATACAAGGCTTCCATTGCGTAAAAAACTTTTGCCCGGTTTTCATCGGAAAATATTATTTGGTTCAGTTTGAAGCCTTCCAGGCTTCCAAGAGTTTTTTCCAATATGGACCTGTAGTCGGCCTGGCTGGAACCGGCAAAGGCGGCTAATTCATCCGGTTTGCGCTCAGCGGTCTTTCCAGTTGCGGCGGCGCTGTCCGTAGTCAGCTGCGCGGTAAGCGCTTCAAATGCGGCGGCGCTGTCGGCAGTCAGCTGCGTTATAAGCGTTTCAAGCTCAAAACAGTCTTTCGCCGTGCCGCTGCTTATTTCAGTGCCGACAGTTCCATTCAAAGTAAGCGCTACTTTTATGCCGGTTTCCGTCTTTGAAATAGTGCCGGGCAGCATTTCCTCAACAGGGCCGGCGTGTATTTCGGCTGTTTTTGTGTCTTTCCCCGCCATAACCGCAGGGGGCGGCAGCGTTTTGCAGGCCATTAAACTTAAAAGTGCCGAAGATAGAAGCAGCGCTCCGGCTGAATGTTTTTTTTGCAGCATATCTTGTCCTTAGTACTTATACCATTCAAGATTTGTCCCCGGCGCCTTATGCGAACAGTCAATTAACAGCATCCCGAAATTCATTGAATCCGGACTTGAAAAATAAAGCCAGCCTCCGCTGTCCGTTACTGCGGAACTCAGGTTATCGTCGTATTTTTTCGAGTCTATCACGGTTATCTTGCCGGTTTTTTCGTGGACGGGCAACTGTAAGTCCGGTATGGATTCCAGATAACCGGGTATCAGTCCGCCCAGGTTATCCGGGAAAACGCCGTTATGGTCGCCGTAGTAAATCTGCAGCGAGGATCTTACTAACGCCAGGCTGCCTTTGGCAAAAGCTCCCTGTTGTTTCTCAAGCAGGGTTTTCTCGTCGGCTTCAAGCTCTTTCAGTATTTCGGGGCCAAGCAGGGCTTTAAGTTTTTCGTTCAGCCTGGTTATGTCCTTGGCGGTTTCCGCAAGCTTTTCGGGTTCAAGCCTGTCCTGCTTCGCTAGCATAGCGGAAAGATATTCCATGGCTTGACGCGTTTCATCCAGATATTTGGGCGTGTAGGCAGGCTTTGCGGCCTCTGGGAGTCCGGGCCGGATTTGTGCCGCTTCTGGAGCGGGCGCCGGCTGTGTTACAGGCTTTGTTCCCGTTATCGCCGCTTCTTCAAGGGCGCCGAGCCGCGCCTCCGCTAAACAAACAGCGGCCAAAGCCGCGGCCAGAAAGAATTTTGTTTTCATTGTGCTTTTACAATTGCCAGTTCTCCAGGGCCGTGATAAACTTATAATCTGTAAGGTCAAATTGTATCGGTGTGACTGAAATATAGCCGGCTTTCACCGCGTTGAGGTCGCTTGAGGCGTCGGAGTCTTTCGGCTTAAAGTCGCCGTCCATCCAGTAATAGGTCTGCCCGTGCGGGTCCTTGCGCTTGTCAAACCAGTCGTTGAAGGAAGTGCGGCTCTGGTTGGTAATGCGTACGCCTTTTATTTTTGAGGCCTTTATGGCGGGAACATTCACATTTAAAAGCGTTCCCGCGGGCAGGCGGCGTTTCTTCATGGAGGCCGCTATTTTAACCGAAAACGCGGCGGCCGCGGAAAAATCCGGTCCGGTAAAAGTGTCAAGTGAAACGGCAAGCGAAGGAATACCAAGCAGCGCGCCCTCCGTGGCGCCTGAAACCGTGCCGGAGTAAAGGATATTGTAGCCGATATTCGCTCCCAGGTTTATGCCTGAAACCACCAAGTCGGGCTTTTTCTTCATCAGGGTCTTGATGGCCAGCTTTACGCAGTCAGCCGGCGTGCCGCTGGAGGCGTAGCCGAAAAACTTGCCGTTCCTGCGCGCCACGCTCACGCGCAAGGGGTCGACTATGGTTATGGCGTGGCCCACGGCGCTGCGCTGAGTGTCGGGCGCCACCACCGTTATATTCCCAAGTTTTTTTAAGGCTGAGGCCAGGGCGTAAATTCCCTCGGCGTAAATTCCGTCGTCGTTGGTAATAAGTATTTCCATAATATAGCAGGCCGAAGCGGAGCGCTCCGGCAGCCCCTAAGTATCTACCGTCGATATGGCTTCTATCGTGGCCCAGTCAACATAGGCGCGTTTACCCTGGCCCCTGTTAACGACCAGGCATTCCTCGGTATCGGTTAGTGACTCGGCCCTGAGCGCGCCTGACGGCACGGCCGCCCGGATTATCACTAAAATTTGTTTATCCTTGATCAGGTATGTCGACTCGCCGGGCATGGAATCCCTGCTGTCAGGTTCCAAAGTGAACCTTTTCTTGAACAAATTCTGCCATGCTATTCTATCCATAATTTACCCCCTGTGGATCAAGGTCTAAATAAACGCCGCTAATGATTATAATACAATACTTGCCCCGCTCTTTTGGCGCGCAATTCCAGGGTCTATAACCAGAGTGTCGTCTATAAGCCTCTTGCCGCGGCCAAAAGGGCGGGGCTTGCGTAGGAGGGGAAACCACTATGTGGTGTCCCCTCAGCCGCGGACAGCGCCAGAGGTAGGGGAAACCGCGGTGCGGTGTCCCCTGTGGCTAATTCCCGGGAAGGGGGCCGCCGCGACAGGCCAGAGTCACAGCTGTTGGGAAAGGGTCGGTATCACGCACACTGTGCCTCAGACGGCCAAAAAAGACGGTTGGGAAGTCAGTCTGGCCCGGTTTTTGGGAATATGATTTACGGGACAAACGCATAAATAAAAAACGACAGCCAAACTGCGGCGTGCAGCGGCGGAAGCGCGTGGTTATATGAAGTCACGCTTCCCCGTTGTACTGAAGATCGGAGAATTTATTTTCAGCGGGGTTATAAATCACGTGGAAATAGCATTTGCCGCCATCTAAGACCCAGACCTTATACATCTGCCGGTTGGGGAATCTCTCCGGTCCACAAAACGCGTTTAGATAGATCAGCCTCTTTCCATTTTTCGAAATTCCGAAATACTGTCTCCCATAGCTCTTAAAGTCCTCGCCAGGCATTCCCCTGCCCGTCGGATTCCCGCGAAGATACTCCGGGAAAGCCGCTTCAAATCTCAATATCTGCCGGCTGGAAGGTTCCCAGAACGGCGCCTCCCATTCAGCTTCATGCGAGGCAAGTTTCTCCGTGGCCGAAGCGGAAAAAATAATAATCCTTGCGTCAGAGACAGGCGAAGCGAGCTTCTCCCTCGCTGAAGCGGAAGAAACAACGATACTTTGATCGGAAACCGGCGTCTTTCCGCAGGCGATCAGAGAGGCCAGCAGAACAACTCCGGCTGAAAGAAAACGCACACTCGGCTGCTTAATGATATGAATCATTCATCCCCCGATTTTCGCATAATGTGATTTGCAGGAAACATAAGGGCGATTATCGTAATTTTTTGAAACCCTTCCAGACTTGTCCCGTTCATTGCGTCAAAAAAGTTCCCTTCAGCGGCCCGTTGCCGGAGTGAGGGTTATTGCTTTTTCATTTGCCTAAGTATGGGTCGCATCAGGTGCCGGTCAAAAAAATCCATAATGACTTTCAGGTTTTCGGTTTTAGTAAATTCTTTGCCGCCGTGCCCCGCGCCGGGAATAGGTTTGTAAGTCGCTTCCACGCCGGCTTTTTTCAAAGCTTCATATAGCCGCACGCTGTGTTGTATGGAGACCGTATGATCCTGTTCTCCGTGCATAATTAAAAATGGCGCGGAATTGCTGCTGACATAAAGAATGGGGCTGGCGAGAAGAGCTTTTTCTTTGTATTCCTCCGGCGATCCGCCTATTAAATCCTTGAACACGGATGAGTTGAACATGCCGGGCATTTGCGCATCGCTGGGACCGTACCAATCTACTACGGCTTGCACGCGCGGCGAAACGCTTGCCGGCCCGCTATCTTTGCCGTCAAAGTTCTTGATATCGGCGGTTGTCCCAAGCAGGGATACGAGATGCCCTCCGGCTGAACCTCCCCAAACGGCTATATAGTCAGGGTGAATGCCCCATTCCCGCGCATGAGCTCTAAGGTAGCGCACGGCAGCGCGGCAGTCGTTGATTTGGGCAGGAAATTTCGCTTCGCCGCTTAGCCTGTAGTTGATGCTGGCTAAAGCGTAGCCGCGGCTGATAAAGCGGATCCCCAAAGGCGTATTTTTGTCGCCGCCCTTCCAGGCGCCGCCGTGGATCCAGATTATCAGCGGCAGGGGATGTTCCGCTTTTTCCGGCAAATATAGATCAAGCGAACGAGATGCTCCGCCTCCGGGCACGTATTCGATGTTTTTTAACGTTTTGACGCCCTCCGGCAGCGGCCTGGACGGCCTTAGTGTTTTCGCAATAGGACGGCTTTGTTCATTCTGTGCCGTTACACTGAACGGCGCGGATAAGGCAGCAGTTAAAAAAACCAAAAAAATCTTATATTTAAACCCTCTCATAGGTCTTTGTATTTCCCGCCGATGTCTTATAATACCAAAAAGATGGTTATGGCTTCAGATCGACCCGGTTTTGTGCAATAAAATTTTGAATATAAACGCATAAATAAAAAACGACAGCCAAAGTGCGATTGTCGCAGAGAAATTGTAAAACGGCGGGTGGTTTATTGAACAGGATTTACAACTACTATGCCGCCGGGCAGGGGCAGGGGCTTATTGCTGGCCGGCAGAGAAAGAGGGTGACAGTCAGGAACAATAAAAGCGTATAAAAAAGTCAAGCCGGCTATTCTGATTGCTTTACCGTGACAGCTTTTCAACCTGCCGCGTTGAGATATCCAGCCGGTACCGGTTGCCGCTCTCGTCAGTGATCTCCAGTCTCTTCCCGCTCAGCGCCAGCGCCGAGATATGCACCTGTTGTACATCGGCTTCCATGCGCGGATCCTCGACAGCCTCGTACACACGCACTTCCCACAGGAGTTCGCCGCCGTGCGCGTCGAAAGCCCGCACCGAGCCGCCGTTCCTGGGCTTGCCGGCGTCCTCCCTCCAATGGGCAGCCGAGAACCGGACGCCATCCGCGACGATATCCGGAACCGTGACAGGCGCGGCCCGTTTTGACTGAACATTCCCTGCGGCAAAGAAAGCGGGCGGGGCCGAACCTCCGGCGGGTGAGCCGGCTGAGAAAGAAACTGACCCCGGCGCTTTTGAACGCGCGCTGACTGCGGATTTCGCCTGCGCGTAAGCTTTCTTGCGTAAGGATAGCGCCGGATACTTCGGCGCGCCGGCTCCGCGGACGGCGGCAGCCGACATGCCGGAATACCCGTCAAACGGCTGCGCATTTTCTGCCGCGAGCCCGCCCGCGGCCGGCTGGGCGGAAACGGCGCGCGGAAAGAGCTCCGGCTGCGGCGTTTCACGGTCCGGGCTTTTTGGCAAATTGAGGATGAGGAGCAGGCCGGCGGCCGCGGCCGAGAGGGCGGCGGCCGGCTTAAACCAGAAATAAAAAACAGCCTGTTTCCGCGCTTTGGCGAATACCGCATCCTTTAATGACATGGGCGCCGGCTGCATGGCGTGTTTCTTGAAAACAGCCGAAACCTGCTTCAGCTCCGCCAGCGCGCGGCTGCATTCGGGGCAGGCGGCTAAATGGCTCTCGAGCGAAAGTTTTTCCTCCCGCGGCAGTTCGCCGTCCAGGTAGGCCGACAAATTTTCTCTGCAGGTATTATGTTCCATTGTCTTTAAGCAATGCGCCCATTTTTTGTCTCAGGGCTTCGCGCGCCCTGGAAATACGCGATTTGACAGTTCCCAGCGGTATCCCGGCGACCCCGGCGATCTCCTCGTAGGAGCGGCCGTCTATTTCCCGCAGGACCAGGATAGCGCGATCTTCCGGGTCCAGACTGGAAAGCGCTTTTTCAAGGATTTCTTTTTCATTCTCCTTTTCAAGCGCCGCGCCCGCGGGCGGTTCAGGCGACGCCACCTGCAGGGCCGGCGGGTCGCTTTCTTCCTCTCTGGCCCGGTCGAGCGAGAAGGTTTTCCAGAAAAACCTCCTTTTCTCGGACCTGACCCTGTTTTTCCAGACATTCATGGTTATGCGGTACAGCCAGGTGCCGGCGGCCGACCCGTCGCGCAAATTCCCCAGCCCGGATATAGCCCGTATAAACGCGTCCTGGGCTATATCCTGCGCGTCGGCCGCGTTGCCGCTCAGCCTCAGCGCCAGGTTGTAGACCATGGCGGCATGCCTGTTAAAAAGCTCCTCAGCGTCCAAAACTCCTCCAGGGCTGCGACTATAAGACACCGGCCGGCAGAAAAAGTTCCCAAGAAGTTTACCAATTCCGGAAGATTTATGGAACTTTTTCCGGCTTCCGGTGTCTAACCGGGGACAGCAAAGGAGGCGGTTATGAAACTCATAGCTCAGGTCCGTAAAGCGCTGGTGGCGGCAGCAGTGCTCGCTCTTAACCCCGCGGCTTTCGCTCAGCCGCAGGATTTGGGAGAAGGTTCCCTCCAGGTGGTGGACGCCGGAACAGATACCCGGAGGATACTTCCCCTGAAGCATACCGAAGTAAAGGCCGAGATCTCGGGCTTAGTGGCTGAAGTCAGGGTCACTCAGGTGTTCAGCAACCCGGCAGATGGCCCGATAGAAGCGGTCTACGTGTTCCCCCTGCCGGAGAACGCCGCGGTCAACGAGATGACGCTGACCGTGGCGGACCGGGTCATTAAGGGACAGATAAAGAAACGCGAAGAGGCGCGCCAGATATACGAAAAAGCGCGGGCTGAGGGCAGAACCGCGGCGCTGCTGGACCAGGAACGGCCGAATATCTTCACGCAGTCCGTGGCCAATATCCCCCCCGGCCATGAAATAAGGGTAACGCTTAAATATATACAGGACCTGGCTTACGACCATGGGGAATATAAATTCGTTTTCCCCATGACCGTAGGGCCGCGCTATATTCCCGGCGAAAAAACAGGCAAAACGGGCGACGGCTGGTCGGACGACACCGACCAGGTGCCGGACGCCTCCCGCATAACCCCCCCGGTAGTGAAGCCCGGTGAAAGGTCGGGGCGTGACATCTCTGTGGAAGTCAGGCTGGACGCGGGCGTGCCGGTCAGGAATATCCGCAGTTCGTCCCACGAGATAACGGTCAAGAGCGGCGGCCCGGCGAAGGCGGAGATAACGCTTGCTCCTGAAGACCGCATCCCGAACAAGGATTTCCTGCTGACCTATGAGCCTGAGGTAAAGATGGCTGCCGCCGCCGTTATCGCGCACAAGGACGGCAAGGAAGGCTACCTGACGCTTATGCTGCAGCCCGGCGCGGACTTCCCGCTTACGCAGGTCACACCAAAAGAGCTGGTTCTCGCCCTGGACGTCTCGGGCTCCATGAGCGGTTTTCCCGTCGAAACCGCCAAGGAGACCGCCCTTCGCTGCCTGGAAGGGATGAACCCCGGCGATACCTTCCAGATAATGAGCTTCGCCTCCGGGAACCAGCTGTATTTCGAGAAACCGCTTAAGAATACTCCGCTGAACGTGGCGCGCGGCCGCGCCGTGATAAACGGCCTCAACGGCGGCGGCGGCACCGAGATGCTGGACGCCCTCCGCAATGCGCTCGAGTTCCCGAAGGACCCGGAACGGCTGCGCATCGTGCTTTTCATGACGGACGGCTATATCGGCGACGAGGCGCGGATACTGGCGTTCATAAAAGAGCACCTTAATAATTCCCGCATCTTCCCGCTCGGGGTGGGTTCCTCGCCCAACCGCTACCTGCTGGAAGAAATGGCTGTCATGGGCAAAGGTACGGTGCAATATGTCCGGCAGGACGGGAAGCCTGCGAAGCTGGAGAAAGTCATAGAGAGGTTTTATGACAGGATCTCCCGCCCCGTGCTTACGGACCTGTCGGTGGACTGGAACGGCCTGGATGTCAGCGACGTTTCGCCCGGGTTCATCCCGGACCTGTTCGCCGGGCAGCCGCTGCTCATACACGCCAGGTATGAGAAAAGCGGCAGCGCCCCCGTGCTGCTTAAGGGCAAAATGATGGGCAAGCCCTGGAAAATGTCCGTCAATGTAAACCTCGCCGAAAAGGAGCCTGGCAACGGCGCCATGGGGCCTCTGTGGGCCAGGTCCCGCATAACCGAACTCGAGCGCTTAAGCTACAGGAAGGAAGACCCGGACGCGCGGGAGCGGATCATACAGCTCGCCCTGGCGCATAAGCTGGTCACGCGCTACACTTCCTTCGTGGCCGTGGATGAGAGCTCCGCGCCGGCAAAAGGGAAAAAGCCGATGGTCGTGCCCGTCGAGTCGGAGCTGCCGGAAGGCACAAGGTATGAAGGGTTTTTCGGGGCAGGTCTGTCGGGATCCTCGGCTGCTTCCGCGCGGGGCGCGTTTGCCCAGGCTAAATTCGCCAGCGCAAATGTACCCGCCCCGGCCGGGAATGGAACCGGCAGCGGCGGCGGATTCGCGGCTTCGCCCTGGCAGGGCAACGCTAAGCCCGGAGCTAAAGGGCCCGAAGCCCCGGCGGCCGGCGAAAACCTGGTGGCCGGGCTTGCCGGGGAACTGCTGGCAGCTCCCTCCCCGAGACTGCTCAGAAAATTGGTCTCCCTGCAGGACAGTTCAGGGGCGTTTTGCGAACCTGACGGCAGGAAGGCGTCCGCGGCAGACCAGGCCCTGGCGCTGCTGGCCCTGGCCAAGGCAAAGTCCGTACTCGGCTCAGACGCGGATGCAGCCCTGCAGAAGGTCTGGGGCTTCCTGCGAGGCATTTCCCCCGCAGGCTTGAACGGCAGGGAGGCAGTGATCAAGGCGCTGAAAGGCAGCCGGCACTGGACTTCCGGCGGCGTGCAGAGGGAATTGGCCGCCTTGAGCGCAGTTCTTGAAAAACTGAAGTAGGCGCATGGACGGATGACAGCGGGAACATGCCCGGACAAAAATCCCCGGAATCCGGCCGGGGATTTTAAGGGCGATCAAGATATTGGGATATTACCCTGAAAATCGCAAGGAATAAAAAGGGCGTCCGCCTGAACGGACGCCCTTTTAAACTGTGCCCGATACATTGTTACGGCTGTGTTTTAGCCACAAGGGTCTGTACGTCGGAATAAGTGTATCTGGACTGGTCGGTGAACTGTCTGGAGTACCGTGAAATATCCATCGCGGTCCATTGCGCGTCATAACCGATGATCTCGGGCTTGCCGGAGCGTATGGTCCATTCCAGCCTCTGGGCAGCGTCCTGGATGCCGGGCCACGCTTCGCGCAATATGTCGCTGGCGGCCTGCTCCATGTTCCTGGCTATATCGTTAAGCTGCTTCGCCTTTTGCGCCGCATTCAGCAGGTCCTTTACCTCGTAGGAAACGCGCTGCATATCGCTGAAACGCCTGGACATATCCGAGGACATCCGTCGGAGATCGAACTGGAAAAAAGAATCCTGGCTGTTCGTTTGTATTATCCGGCTGGCCGTTCTTTCAAGGTTATCGATATCGTTCCTGACCCAGGTAATATCGTTTTCCAGCATTTGGAGTTCATTTGCGGCATTGTTGAATTTGTTGACGAGGTCCTGCGGCACGGGGTCTTCTTTTACCGGGGCGGCGGGAACCGGCACCACAACAGCCGCGACCGGGCCCAGTTTAAAATCAGCTGCCCGCATGTTTTCCAGTTTTAAGAAACCGCCGGCGACAGCCGGGGCCGAGAACGCGAACAACGACAGAAGATATACAGCTTTTTTCATCAGTGAACCCTCCTGTAAAATATCACTACCGCATATAGTTTAGTATTAATTCCCCTCTTTTGAGCAGAGGCTTTGGACCCGGTCGCAGCTAGGCCAAAAGACCCGCGGCGGATTTATCCATAAAGCGCCGTCAGAGGGCGGTATCTAAACCTGGCCGTGGTCTGGTTTTTCGGGAGAACGTCAACCTGCAGGAAAAAGATGCTGGAAGCCTTCATAAAAGGCTCCGAGCCAACAATCTTCTGCGGCGTACAACATCAAAAAAATAAATCCCACGGGCTTCACCCTTTGCCGGGGTCGCCGCCGGATTTAAATTTGAAAGCTGCGGGATCATTGCTGCGGAAATGAATTCAATTCTTCGGCTTTCTTTTTCAGTTCGGCATGGAAATCCGGATAATCGGTTTTTGTGTAAACCTTCAGGGCTTCTGTATAAGCCGACATCGCCTGCGCGATCTTTTCCTTCCTTTCATCTCCAAAAAGGAGCTCCGCCTGCCCGGCTAAAGCGTCGGCAAGATCGCTTTGGACGCCGGCGTATTCGCCCGGATCCGACTCAAAGGTGAAGACCCGCAAAGCTTCAGCATACGAGGCCACTGCGTCGTTTAAGATGTTTTGTTTTTCCCCGCCGGTCATCGAGCCCGCCAGGTCTCTCAACGCGTTGCCAAGACCATATTTACTTATAGCATAGTAGTCGGGGATCGAAGAAAGATCGAACACGCGCAAGGCTTCCCCGTAAGCGGCGACGGATTTCGCAAGTATTGCCTGTTTTGTTTCCCCGGTAAAACACTTGGCTTGTTTCACCAGCACCCCTCCAAGATTGAATTGTGTGATGGCATATTGGGTGGGGGCCGACTCAAAAGTGTAAACCCGCAGAACTTCGGCATAGGCCGCTATCGCTTCGTCAAATATGCGCAGCTTCTCCTCACCCGCCGCAAACTCGGTTTGTTCTTTTATCACATTGCCGAGATTATTCTGGCTTATGGCATAATTGGAAGGAGAGGTCTCAAAAGTGTCCACCCGGAGAGATTCTTTGTACGCCGCGGCCGCCTCTTTGAGTTTTTTGCGTTTTTCTTCCCCGGCAAGGAGCATTGTCTGGTGCTGAAGTGCGCTTCCGAGATTGTTCTGTGTTGTGGCATAATCATGGGGAGAGGAATCGTATGTGTGGACCTTCAGGACTTCCCGGAGCGCCGTTGCCGCTTCCTCAAGTTTTTTCCGTTTCTCTTCTCCGGAAAGGAATGTGGCCTGACTCTTCAGGATCAGTCCAAAAAGCCCTTGTGTCGTGGCATAAGCGTCGGGAGTCGCGGCTAAGGTCCTTGCACGCAGAGCTTCCCGGCACGCTATGACAGCTTCATTGAGCTTTTGTCTTTTCTCTTCGCCGGTAACAAGCATGGATCGGTCCGTCAATGCCGCGCCAAGATTATATTGTGCCCGGGCATAATTATCCGGGGTCAAGTCAAATGTCCAGAACCGCAGGGCCTCTTTAAGCGCTGTCAGCGAACTTTCAAGCTTCTTCTTCCTGTTTTCGCCGGCAAGAAAGTGAGCCTGGTCCCGGAAAGTCGCTCCAAGGCTGTTTTGTACACGGGCATAATCATCCGGAAATGATGCGGCGGTATAGACTTTCAGCGCTTCCTGCTGCGCCGCTGCCGCTTCCTCCAGTTTTTGGTTTCGTTCTTCTCCGGCAAGATTGGAGGCCTGGGTAAGCAGCGCGTCGCCGAGATAGTTCTGCGCGCGGGCGTAATCTGCGGGAGACGAACCGGCGGTGTAAGCCCCCAGGGCGTCTTTATAGGCTTTTACCGCTTCTTCAAGCAGTTTTTTGCGGTTTTTGCCCATGGCTGACTCTGATAATTCGTGCAGCATCTTGGCGGATTTGATCGTCTGGGCCGCCAGGATAAGTCTGTCGCCTATATCGGACTTTGCCTGGGCGAGGGCCAGCTTTTCCAGCTCCGCCGCCGATTTCCCCGCGGAACCGGCCTTTTCCCTGGGCCAGACCGCATAAATGAACTGTTTCCTGGCTTCGAGCTCAGGCTTGTCCGCCAGCACCTGGGTCTGAAAATATCCCTTGAATTGCGCCGGCAACTGTTCTGAAATGGAAAAGTCGCTCCTTACCTGTATAAGGTTTTCCGCGCTGCTGTCTATGAAAATATAATTAGGCGATGTCAGCTGGCCTATGGTCTCCCGCTGAAAGTACTCTTTTGACGCGGCCTCGCAGCGCTGGGCCTTATTTATGCCGGAGCCGGAGTAGTGGAGCGTGTCTTTTATCTCCAGAGGACCGAAGTTGCCGAAAGAAATACCGGTGCGCAGGGCCAAAAAATGGGCGTCCGGGACGGAGACCCCGGCTACGGAATATTTTTTAATATATTTCGCGCGCGTATGTTCCCAATCCTGTATTATCCGGCTCAGGCACAAGATGCTGCTTTCTACGCTGGTGAAGAGCACCAGAAAACCGTCGCCTGTAAAGTTCCCCACATGTCCATTATACTTGTCAACGGCGGCCTCGACCGATCTGTAGAGTTCCCGTATCATTTCGGAGGCGGTGTCCGCGTTCTGGTCCCAGGCGTAGGTGGAGTCGTGTAAGTCTAAAAAAGCGGCAAAGCCGGGGCCTTTTACAGACTCGTTATGCGGAGCATCTTTATATGGCATGATCGGGGGTGAACCTTGCATATATAATTATAATACATATTTGGTTTGAAAAGGTTTAGAGTGCGAAAAAGTTAAAGTGTCATGATTCGGAAAAGCGGAAATGTCATGTCAAAGATGTCAAATCTCAGCTAAAGGCGTTTAATGGAGCAAACGGCCCGGGTTCGCGGGTACTGCCGGTGGTTTGGCTCATCAGGCATGGCGTCGCCCGCACCGTGCGCGCGCCTCTCCCGCTCGGCCTTCGCGCTTAGGCTGGCTCAGGGCGGGGAACTGTCGTTCGCTTCTCGAACTCCATAGTCTAATTCTGACTGTCGTTTTTTGTTTAAAGAGGCGAGTGGCTTAGTAGCCAAAAATGGCCATTTTTAGGCCTAAAACGGGTTTTAAATCGGGATGTAAGGTTTTCATACCTGTTCAGTTCTTAAGTGGTGCACTGCAATGTTTAAGGCAGTAATGGCAGAGAGAAGGTGGTTATCGGCCTGTGACCGGCAATATAAAAACAGTGTTCTGTTTTGTTTTCAGCTGTTTTGCAATCAGTCCGGCCTTCAATGCGGATCCGTCCATCGGGCTCATATTCCTTCTTGTAAATTATCTTATTGGTAGTATAAGTTTCTTCTGCGGAAATCCTGCCGGTTTCATAATACAGTAATGATGTCCCGGAAAGTTTGCCATTCATTACCCTCACCCGACTGGAAAGTTTCCCATTCGTATAATATGCTTTTAAAATACCGTTTATCTTGCCTTTCTTTGTTGTAAATTCACGGTGAAGTATTTTTCCGGGATAATACGTCTTGTGTGTCACAGTTCCGTTTTTGCCTCCAAAATAGCAATGTTCGCCTGAAATATCGCCTGTTTCGTAGTAGCTTGAAAGATAGGAAATTTTTCCATTTTCACTCTGCATAATACTTTTTAATTTTCCGGAAGGATGGTAGTCATAAAATAAAGATTCTTTTACTCCATTAACATTCGTTGACTCTTCAAACTGAAGACGTCCCTCCGTAGTATATACCTTGGTTTTTCCGTCACATTTTCCCTTCCGACATTCGACGGAGTACAATTTTCCATTCTTCATCTGTTTGACGGTGCCATCGGGTATAACGCCGGTCATTTTTATTAACTTACCATTGTCATCGAAAAGCTTCCTTGCGACTTCTTTACCAGCTACTGAATAAGTGGTTACATTCCCGTCCTCTTTCATGGTTATATCGACAGCACACCACACGGGAAAATTAGAGATGGCAAGCATAAAAGATATTGGCAATATTCTTCTCATGTTTTTGGAAACTCAAATGTTAGGCATTAATTCCAGCACAGTACCTATACCACATTAAAACTGTACAACATTTACCCTGTTTATTTAAATCCCAATAAAAAACGACAGCCGAAGAGCGGCTGTCATCGAGGAATTACAAATCTGGGGCGCCTTGGCGGACGAATTTTGTAACTGCTTCATTGCTCACCCAGACCTGAGAACAACATCTCGTGGGCATGGGCTGGGGGATGCCAGGGGAAACGACTTCGAGCGGTCTTTATAAAGTTTCATCGGGAGGTTGCGTGCAGAAGGTGATAACTTTCCCCAAAAAACACCGCTCTTACTCTTCCTTACTCTTCGGGTGTGAGGCTTTATTGGGCTGAGCCAACATTTGAGCTATATATCCATCGGGGTTGGCTAACAGGGCCTCTCTTTCCAGACACAATCTGGTACAACTCCGATAGATTCTTGGTTGATCGATAGATTCTAAAATTTTCCTTCCCAGTCGGTTGCGTATAGCTTGTCGGGTATTTGCCGGAACAATGCCCCTGAAAACATGGCAGGCGGCGGCCAAGATAGATGCGCAAGCCGAGTACCAGAGGCCCGGTTCCTTCGAGCGGATGGGCCGAGTTATTCTGAATCCACTGTTAAAATGCAAAATCTGCTGAGCATAAACCGATGCGAGGCTGTTTTTTCTATGGACTTCGGGCATGTAACAAGCGGCTAATCCGTGCTGGTAGGCCCGGAATGCATATCCTACCCCTGAGTGTGTGCGCAGTTTCCATTTAGACACGCAATCTCTGAATGACGGTTGGCTCCGCTCAGCATCTGTTGGTAGAAACGTGGGGCGATAACGCAGATAGAATTGTCTACTGAACATGAGGCAGGCGGTATTAGCTCCTTCACCAGTCACAAAAGGGCATAGATCCAAAAGCTTGTTCATCATCGTATCAACCCAGCCGTCATGGATCGGAAATGAATCCACATGCAAAGTAACAACGTGTGTTACCCCCGCATCGATGGCGATTTTTGTTAAACATTCGAGATAATGAGAGTGCTCCCCACTGCCAGTGGCCGTAGTCGGCAAACATTCGCAAAGCCGAACGCTCGAGTTAGACCTCAGTATCCGTAGTGCCTCGGCTGAGCTTCGAACAGCACATCCGAATATATTGTAAGGCATATGCGTGTGCCTTTCGATCTGACGGAGGTGAAGAGTGAGCATAGCCTCATACCACTTGGGTACGACGTATACGACAACGATGCCTAAATTAATCATGATTCCCTCGGTGTTTGCAGCAGCGGATTGTTCAGATCCAGTGCAGAAGACCGGCCAAGGCTCCGCGCGCCTCAATAGTTATGGTTCCCGGTACACTGATGAGTTGCCTGATTTGACCCAGAGTCATCCAGCGGCAGTCTTCTGATTCCGGCAGAATGACATCCTCTGTCAATTCCACGATCTGATATCGATTTTCATCCTGGTAAAATCGCCCTCCTTCTTCAGATTGACGGCATTCCATGTGAAGGATCGCGCCGTTTGACTTTTCAATGCGGCTGAACAGTTCAGATTCGAACCGATTCTGGGCTCTAACAGTCTGTCCGGGATTTATACACAGCGAAGCGGATAACTGGACGCCTTCAAGAAAGCCAATCTCATAGCTGGCCTTGATCAAGAACTGCAGCATGCCGCAGCGCCGCTGAGCAACCAAACAAACAAGTCCCACGCCAGCGCTGTCAATCAGTGGTTGATCCCAAGAGGAAACTTCACGGCCCCGCGCGACTACGGCGAAGTGTCGGGCAGCAAAACCGGCTTCTCGACACTCTTCCCGGATTTCACCCTGTTCTATTTTCCAGTTTTTTAATGCGGTAATCGGCAGAATCCGGGATCTCAGCGAACATTGAACGCGCAGTTGGGCCAGCCATCGCAGGGTTTCAGAGATTCCTTGTGACTCTTCTGCACCATTCGAAAAATAGGATTGTCGCAAACTCGCGCCAAAGGTTCCGGGCGCGTGTCGGATAAAAGGTCCGCCATTTTCGGCGAGGGTGCCCCAGTCCATGCAAGCCAATACGGAGCGGGCGTCCGTGTTCAAGATATTGTTGCTTGCAACGAACGTACGCAGAGCATCAACGCTGTACCACCGGCAGTTCGGTGGAAGGGGTAGTTCGAGGTTTGCAGGCACCTCGATAACTATATTGCGGTTGTATTTGCCGTGATAGCGCGAACCTTCTTCTGATTGTAGTTCATCGATAAGCACCTGCCCGATTTTCTTTTCCGTGAACCAATCCACAAATGGTGTTTCTCGTCCTCCATGTAACTGCTTGTAGTTAGCCTCAGTAGACTGAACAGTAGGAGCCAACTGCATGATGTCGATATTGCCCGGTTCCACGCGCCCTTGAAATAGGAGTTCCGGGTGATCCGCCGTCCGCCGGAATAGAAAACCATTTATCGCGGGCTGGGGCTGCAAAATGATTAACTGCTCTTTAGCGTGCAGTCGTGCGCATCGTGCCTGTGTTGCAAGTCCCGCGAGGGAGAAAAAACCGCCTGTTCTGTGTCGTAGAATTCCGTCCTCGAATCGCCACTCACGGGACTCACTGAAAGGCAGCGGCTCACATGAGAAGTCGCTGTTCTTGAGTATCTCTTTCCGCTAGCGCAACATATCAGCGATTGGTTCAAGGGATGTCTTGTCTAAATTTAAGTTCATTTAAATTTTCAGAAAATGTGCTGCCCCACATTAAAACTGACCTTTCCCCCCCACTTAAATAGCTTAGCAAATAGGCGGAATGAAAATAAAAACGAGAAACAAAAGCATCGTTTCTCGTCGAGAATTTTAAAAAGTCCGGGTCCCTTAGTGGACGAACTTTGTAACTACTTCTTTACCCCCCACGATCCTGTGATTCTTGGTATTTAGCCGAAAATGGCCCTTTTTGGGGCCTAGAACGGTTTTTAATCATAACTACTATGCTATCGGTAATCTGCCACTCCTTAAAGGTCGTGGGTTCAAATTGAAGGCTCGCAATGTTCTTTACAGTAACTCTGAAACTTACTTGAAAGAGCTTAAAATACCCCTATATGCGATGAAAAAGCGATTAAAACCGCAACACCGCAGTTAAAGGTAGGACTTAAGCAAAAGTGGGGCGCAGGACATGGGATAGTGGCAACATCCCTTGAAAAACGCCTCATAATCGTGAAACACCGGTATTTTTTAGTCCCCGCCATGAACAAACCTAAAATGTTATGATTAATACACTATGCCCTTAAAACTCTTTCGCAATTCGTTTTTTGCCTTCGCGCTTTTATCCCTGCCAGTTAGTCTTTCCGCTGTCACGCACACTGTCGCGGTAATGCCGTTCGAAAATGTCAGTAAGGACCCGGCCCTCGATTGGCTATCCCTGGGCATTCCAGAGACCGTCACGAACAGCCTGCTGGCTGTCAAAGACCTTGCGCTTGTGGAGCGGATCCAGGTAAGAAAAGTGATGGATGAGCAGAAACTGCAGCTGACCGGGGCGATAGACGAGAAAACGGCGGTTAAAGCGGGGAAACTGATGGGTGCCAGCGTCCTGGTGGTGGGGGCGTTCCAAAAACACGCGGAGACAGTCCGCCTTACCGCGCGGTTCGTGGATGTGGAATCCGGCGGTATCCTGCAGACAGCGCAGGCGACAGGGAAGCTGAATGACATTTTTGACCTGCAGGACCAGATTGTAAAGGGCCTTGCGGAAAACCTGAACATCGACCTTAAGAAAGAAGAGTTGGCGAAGCTGGGCGTGAGGCCGACGGAATCGCTTGAGGCTTACCAGCACTTCGGGCAGAGCGCTTTGCTTGAGGCCAGGAAAGACCTGCAGGGAGCCGTAAAAGAGCTGCGTGAAGCGACAAAACTCGACCCCAAGTTCTCCCTCGCAAAAAATAGGTTTATAGATATTTTCCTGTCCATGAACAAAGGCAATTATTGGACATCCGATAACACGACGCAATCGGCGATAATTAACACGCATGAAGTGAATACCTCCCGGGCCGGCGGGCAGGATAACTTTAACGGCACTCCCGCCTTTACCTATATCAATGAGGTCGAAGGGAGCGTGGCAATAGGCAAAGGGAAACCCACGGATGCAAAGACAAAACTTTACTCCTATTATGTAAAAAAGGCCGATGGGATATATTATCTGGGGAACAAAAGTGTGACCAGCCTTGGTGGCGGGAAAGAATATATATCCACGTCCATCTACGACCCGCCGCAGCTGTTTTATCCCTACGACCTGGAAGTCGGGAAACAATGGGTGTCAATTGCGACGATGACAACGGTGGCTTCCAGCGGACTGAATTCGGTCACCATACTGGATGGGACAAACCAGGTGATCAGCACTGAAACGGTTACGGTGCCGGCCGGCACATTCGACTGCTATGTCCTAAAAAGCGAATCTACGAGCAAAGTGAAATTCTCAGGTCGGGTGAATTTGAAATCTTCGACAAAGACCGTGACCATCTCGTGGTTCGCCCAAGGGATCGGGATCATAAAGTCCCGGTTAGAAGCGGAGGTGGGGACGACTGTGGGGACGACTGTGGGGACGGCTGTCGTATCCACGGAAACCGCTTTGCGAGATTACCATATCGAGGAATAAGCCCGAACCGGACCGGGCACAGGAAAATATGTATTTAAAATTGCTTGTATTTATGTCAGTGCTTATAGTCTCTTGCGGCGGACAAAAAACAGTTATAAAACACGGGGCCCTTGATAATGGCAGATCAGACATCGTTATAGCTATTCTGCCTCTTATAAACAACAGCGCGGATAAAAGCTTGGATTCCATCGGTATTACCCTTTCTGACTTGATCTCAGCGCAGATGGCTGCTAAAAAAGGATTTAAGCTTGTAGAGCGGCAGCGGATCGAAGAGATGCTGAGCGAACTTAAATTAGGACAGTCGGGAGTGGTCGACCAGAATGCCGCGATCCAGGTCGGGAAGATGCTCGGAGCCAATGTAATGGCGTTCGGGAGTTTTTCCTCGTTCGGTAAAAAAGTGCTGCTGACAATACGTTTAATCAAAGTCGAAACAGGTGAGATCGTGGGTGGTGTCAGCGAGCGAAGTTCGGATGTTTACAAGCTGGATGTTCTCGCGGAGAACGCCGCCAAAAAACTTTCCGACTCTCTGGCACATCAATAGCGGTTAATTCCGTGCGCCGGTAGACGCAGGGTTGAAAAAGTTAGAATCCCCTTGACTGAAAAGTGACCTTCCCCCAAAAACTAGACCATTCCCTGGTTTAAAGTATCCCCCGCTAAAATATAGGTAATGCGGGGCCAATCAGGGCGGCTTTTACGCCGAGCGAAGTAAAAAAGTATCCCCCCCAGTTAATGACAAAAATGGACAAGCTGTTTTAAACCCGTTCATGAGATTGAGTGTAATCATGTTTTTAGTTTCCCTTATCAGCAGGAAGTATTGAGCACTATAGTGGCTATATGTTGTTTGATTTTCCCTGATTCGAGCATTCTACCAAATAGGGCGTGGTGAAAATAATAAACGAGAAACGAAAGACATAGTTTCTCGTCGGGGATTTTCAAAAGTAGGCGGGTGGCTTTCAGGATGAAGTTAGAACCTACTTTGCGCAACATCCTGAGGAATCTTTATAAATTCCACCTTCTGCCAGTAGATCTGCGGTCCGGGGAAGCTTATCCGCGAGATGTCGTCGCAGGCGTGGCCACGAAGCGCGGCCCCGCACTGCTCCTTGCCGCGAGAAGAGGTCCGCAGGCTCGCCCACACGCCGGCCCATTGGTGGGCCGGCTCCGGGCTCGCTCTGCTCCAGCAGAAAAGAGGTGTTTATCATACTCATCAGCCGATGATACGGCCAATTGTGTCCGTAGCGGCGCAAGACTGCCGCAAAGTCCACCCCTTATGCGCGGCCTGCTGGCCGCTCCCGTCCGCCTTCGGCGGCCGTACAACGCAGAAAATTATTTCCCGCGCGCGCTGAACCGGACTGTTATTTATGACAACCTGCAGGGGCGGAAACAGCGCTACAAATGAAGAACTTGCGCCTCAACAGCGTCCGATGGTATTTAGCTAAAGTTTAATTAGCATATTGCTTATTAAAGGATAGCGTGCTATAATTAAATTATGGATATCAATGCCCTAAAGTATTCCCCCCGCGCAGGCTATGCTGTAAAGCAAGCCGGGCCGGAGCCGTATTACTGCTTTATTCCAGCCCCGCTGCCTCCGAAGCCGCCGCTGAAATATGATGAGAAATTGCAGGCCCTGACCGAAAGGGCCGGCAGAGCGCTCGGCCGGCTGGACGCTGTTACGGCGCAGTTGCCTAATCCAGAGCTTTTGCTCTATACGTATATACGCAAAGAGGCCGTACTCTCCTCGCAGATAGAAGGCACACAATCCTCGCTCTCAGATCTGCTACTGTACGAGAATGCGGAAGCTCCGGGAGTCCCGGAAGATGACGTGCGTGAAGTATCCAACTATGTGTCAGCCCTGGAATACGGGCTCAAGCGGCTCAAAATGCTGCCGGTAAGCCTCCGGCTGATAAAGGAGATCCACAATATCCTTCTCCAGGGCGGGCGGGGTGGTCATAAGGAGCCGGGAGAATTCAGGCGCTCGCAGAACTGGATTGGAGGGAGCCGCCCCGGCAACGCACGTTTCGTGCCGCCACCGCCGAAGGAAGTGCTTCCCGCTTTGGGCGCTCTTGAAAAATTCATCCATAATGAGCCGACTAGGACGCCTACGCTGATAAAAGCCGGAATGGTGCACGCGCAGTTCGAGAGTATTCACCCCTTCCTGGACGGTAACGGCAGGTTGGGGCGCCTCCTTATTCCGTTCATTATGATAGCGGAGGGTACGCTGACTTCCCCGCTTTTGTATCTCAGCCTTTACTTTAAACAGCGGCGGCAGGAGTATTACGATGCCCTGGACAGGGTGCGTGCGCGCGGCGACTGGGAAGGCTGGCTGGCATTTTATCTGGAGGGCGTGGCGGAAGTGGCTGAACAGGGAAGCGAGACTTCGGCTAAACTTATCGCTATGTTCAATGAACACCAGGCGGCTATTCAAAGGCTCGGCCGGGCGAAGTTTTCGGCGCTTAAGGTGCACGAACTGCTTAAGAAGCGGTGTGTGCTGTCGGTGAATGCCGTCTGTTCGGAGTTGGGTTTAAGTTTCCCCACAGCGAACAAGACACTGGCGCATCTTAAGGAACTGGGTTTTGTAGGAGAAATCAGCGGGCGGCGGCGCCACCGCGTTTTTTCGTATGTCCCGTACTTGAAGGCTTTGCAGTCCGGTATGGGCGGCTTGCTGGGTTAGGAACTCAAGTCGTATCCCCGCAAATGAAAATCCCCGACCTAAAGTCGGGGATTTTGCTTTAGAGCAGTGTTTTTCCGTAGCCTGCCCTGCGTTCAAGCAGGGCGACCCTTCGGGCCATTAACTGCAAAAATTAATAAAAAAACAACAAAATCAAATTTGGGGTGGCTGTTCCGACACTAATCGAACAATTTCGGACCGATTTAACGCTGATTCCGGCCTGAAAAATGGCTTTTACCTGATAGACGAGGCTCCTTTTGGCCTGGCGACCGGTCCAAACGGTCAAAAACGCATACTTTTCCCGGAAGAGGCCCAGATTGCACGGGATCACCGCCGCCGGGCCCCCCGCCCGCCTAGAATCCAGCGGGACTTGCTGGATGCCCGGCAACTTAAAGAACGGCTGGATAAAACTCCGGGGCTCACTAAAATCGTCCTGGCCAAGGAACTGGGAATCACCCGCTTTGAGCTGCTCCGTCGGCTTAATCTGCTCCGGCTCGCACCCGAGATTCAGGAGTGTATCATGGCCTTACCGCCGACCTCCCATAGGTGCCCTATATCGAAGCGCACGCTCCGGAGCATTACTGTAATCCACGATTTTGAACGGCAGAAAGAGGCGTTCAGTCGCCTTGTCGGAGCGGACTATGAGGGGCGGTATCTCGCCTCTTTCCCAGGTATCAATGCGTCCAATCCAGCACCTTCACCTCAGCCCCCAGCTTTTTAGTCACGGTCTCTATCATCTTGGCGGAGTGCGGGCATGGAAAGCCTATCGGGTTGCCATTCTTGATGCACGAGGCGAACACAATAATCTGCGCTCCGCGTTCCACCATCATTTTGGCCCTGGTGACCGCTTTCTTGCCTGGGCATCCGCCACAGGAAACAAAGCCGATGATCTCGACCGGCCCAGTCTGCTCAAAAGCGCACTTGCCCTCCTGGGCGACTTTGAAGTCAGTGCTTCCGGGGCACATATCTTCTGTTTGTTGACACCGGATAATTCCTATTTTTGTCATACTGTTCCTTCCTTCTCGTCGGCTATTGTCCTTTGATATTCAGAGATGCAGGCAACGCCGCTATGAAATCATGTATCTGGTCGCGCACTCGCCTGAAAACTGCAACCATTTCGGTCTCGCTCCCCCGCGCAGAGGCGGGATCGTCAAAATCATAGTGCAGCACCTTGGTTCTTCCGGGAAAAAGTGGGCAGCTCTCACGCGCGCTATCACAAAGGGTAATAACATAATCAAAATTTACATCCTTCAGCACGCGGATATGTTTTGAACTTTGAGTGGCTATATCGACGCCCGCTTCTTTCATAACCTGCACAGTGAACGGATGAATCCCTTGCGGGGTGACTCCAGCCGAATAAGCTTCCAGCTTATCTCCATGCAAATGCCGTGCCCAGCCTTCCGCCATCTGGCTGCGGCAGGAGTTTCCGGTACACAGAAAAAGGACTTTTTTCATTGATTACAGCCCCATGAAGGTAACGGCTACTCCGCACATCAAAATCGCGAAACCGGCGAGAGCATGCGAATACCTCTCTACCTTTTGAACCGGCAGTAGTTCAATACCCCGCAAAGCCGCTAAAACCATGACCATCATCGTCGAGATTGTGCACAGTGAGAAAACCGCTGTCACGGCGATTACGCCGCTCATGCTGTTTTTTGCCGCCGGATATATAATCAGTGGGATAAGAGGTTCACAGGGGCCGAAAACAAAAATCGTGAACAATATCCAGGGAGTTATATTCACTTTTCCCGTATCATGGACATGCGCGTGCTCATCCGCATGGGAATGGGTGTGAACATGCCGGAAACCGCCGTGATCGTGCGAGTGCACATGTTCCCGGCCTGAATATGCTTTCTTAAGCCCCCAAACAAAATACAGCAGGCCGAATATTACCAGCAGCCATCCAGCGAGGCCGCCACGAAATGATTCTATTTTTTCCAGGCTGGTAACTTTCGCGCCGATATAGACACCGGCAAAGCCCAGCAATACCGAACTTCCGACATGGCCCAGGCCGCAGACGAAAGTTATAACGCCGGTTTTTAGGTAGGACCAGTTTCTGGCCTTGGCCATTGCGATAAAAGGCACATAATGATCCGGTCCGAGCAAGGTATGGAAGAAGCCGACAGAAGCGGCTGTAAGCGCCAAAACCTTAATATCCATCAATCCCTCCGAAGCGCAATTGATACTTCAATGTTAGCTTTTCTTCGGCGACACTGTCATTCTTTCTTGACCGGCATGAGAGGCAATTCAATTATTTGCTCACGGAGCATGAGATGAAATCCTACGAAACCGCTGTAATGTGTCCTGAATTATATCCACGACACATACAGCGGTTCCCGAATTTTACGCCATCATGCTCTTCCCGGTTTAGTAAAAGCCGTAACCGCCGTCCTTGTCAGCCAGACGCCTATAAGCAAAACAAGGAAAGCCGTTACGATAGTCGGCCCGGTGGACCAGTCCAGCCTCAGCGATAATTCAAGACCGCTGAAACAGCCTATGATCCCGAACAACCAGCCGAACATTATCCGCCGGGATGTGCCCTCCACCGTGGTCATTGCAGCGACGGCCGGAATAATGAGAAAGGCGAATACCAGCAGGACTCCCGCGACCTTCACCGATGAGGTCACTATCATGCCGAAGGTGGCGTAAAAGACGAAGTCCCACCACCAGAGTTTCATCCCTTTGTCCCGCGCCTTATCCGGCGCCTCCGTTACCAACAACAGCTGTTTCCTGGCCAGCCAGTGGATGATCCCTATCGCGGAATACAGCACGGCTATAAACGCCACTTCTTTCGGCGAGACCGTAAGAAGCGACCCTGTGAGCATCTCCTTTATTTCCTCGGTGCCGGTGGCGGCGTGCTCCAGCACTATCAGCGACAGGGCGATGGACCCGGCGTAGGTGATGCCTATCAGTGCCTCTATAGGGACTTTTTCACGCTTACTGCGGAACACCACGAACAACAGCGCACCTATAAGCGTGAAGGAAAGCGACATCAGGTAATTCCGGACCGGGAACTGTTCGCCCCAGCCCAGAAGAATGGCCACGCTCGATCCCAATGCCGCCACCTGCGCCAAAGACAGGTCCACGAAAATAACGCCCCTTCTGACCACATGATAGCCCATATACGTATGTATGCCTGTCAGGATAAGACAAACCAGGAGTGCTATCGTCGCGAAGTGATACTGGAACATCAGCATGCCTATTTACCTCCCTGTATCCGTCCCGTGATCTCGTCAAAATGTCTGAAATATGAATCAGGCTTTACGTTATCGCAGGAGGGAGAGAACTTATAGACCTTTATTCCGGTCTCTCTTGCCAGGAACTGCGGCGCATTGTCCGGAAAATACATTTCCTGCAGGAGGACCGCTATTCCGTCTCTTTTAATCATGTCGACAAGTTCCGCCAGATGTTTCGCCGTAGGCGGGATGCCGGGCAGAGGCTCTACGTTCCCCACCACCGACAGGCCGAACGCCGAAGCGAAATAAACCCAGGAAGAATGGTAGCCTATGATTCTTTTCCCCGGCACGTTCGCCAGCGCGTCTTTCCAGCCGGCCATGCGCTTACCCGTTTCGTCCCGGAAACGCTCGTAATTCTTTTCATAATACGGACCGTTCTCCGGGTCGGCCTTAGTCAACGCGGCAAGCACGTTTCCGGCGACTATTACGCCGTTCGCCGGGTCCAGCCAATAATGCGGATTCCCCTCCGGATGCACATCGCCCAGCGAGGCATCAACTTTTCCGGTCGGCTTCTGGAGGACCGCTACGCCGTTGGAGCAATCGACTTTCATCAGTTTATTATTGCGCGAGCCGTCCATTATGGCGTCGGACCATTGGTCCAGCGCAAGCCCGACCTTCAGGTATATGGCCGCGCGGGAGACCTTTATCATATATGACGGCAGCACCTCCACTGCGTGTGGGTTCGCATTGTTCCTGCCT
This sequence comes from Elusimicrobiota bacterium, assembly GCA_026388155.1. NCBI lineage: Bacteria > Pseudomonadati > Elusimicrobiota > Elusimicrobiota bacterium. The sequence goes on along the minus strand of JAPLKI010000007.1, from coordinate 125,710 downwards.
ATCGTGAACACATCCACCTTGTCGCCGCCGATATATGACGCTATGGAGCCAAGGTCCGGCAAAGCCGCCGCGATCTTTATCGGCGCGGCAGACAAAGGCATGATACCGGCGAACACTACAACAGCCAGAAGAATAAAATACTTTCTCATAATGTCTCCTTTTGTATACACAGTTAGAACTGATGCGCTTTATGCGGCCCCATGCTGAACAACACCTGGAACATCACGGTGTGGACAGCCGGGGAGTTTTCGGGCTTAAAACGCTCACATGTAAGCCGGAGCAGGGTCGTTTCTTCAAGCAGCGAGTATCCAACAAACCCTTTTACAGCCCTGTTGGTCAGGTTCTTGTTCTCCGGAGGATTATACTGGTCGTAGATGACGCCTGCGTTCCACCTTTGTTTGAATTTCAGGTCGGCGAAAGCGTAAAAGCCCTGCCTGCCCATATGGCTGGTGTCGCCGGTGGTGGTATCCACAACGACACTGCTGTTGTTGTAGAAGTACTCGCCCTGCAACGTGAGATTGGTCAGACTCGAGATCGGAATCTTGGCCTTAATATCCATGCCGTAAACCGCCGTCTTTGTCCCCCATTCAACATTATTTGTCCCCTGGGTCGCGGAAACGCCGATATCCAGCGGTGTCGTTTCTCCGATAAGCAGCGAGTTGTTCCAATGTGCCAACCAGCCAGCAGCCGCATTTGTTTCGTCCGGGTGGAACGACACGCCTTTAAGAACGTCCGCTGTAATGTCGGAGGCCCATGAAAGCGGCAGGAAATACGATGCGCGCGTACCGATATCGTTAAACCCGTCCGAACCTGGAAGCATGGCTGACATGACCCTCGGCGCCTCAATGAACGAATAAGCGTGCGGATGAGCGGGGTTCAACTTACCGAATCCGAGACGGTATTTCCCGCCCCGAACCGCAAGCCCGTCCGGCAGGCCTTTTATTACGTCGATATACGCCTCCTCCGTTCCCAATCCGTCATCTCCCACGGTAAACACGAAAGTTCCTTTCGCGTAGGGGTTCAGGTAGGAATCAAACACCAATTCCGTTTCGCCCAGGTCAAGCGTCGGCTTGCGGGCATCCGTGGCAGTTTTGTCATCGTGGTATTTATAAATGATCTGCCCGAGGACAGAAATGTCAGGATTGATTACTCCGGCGCAAAGAAATGCAGGGGACAAAAGAAGCAACAATGAAACAACTGAAAAAATAGAACGTATTCTAAACATGAACATTCTCCTTGAATTATGGGATATATGCGGCATCCCGGTTGGATACGGAATAGCGCACTAACTTGAAGTTATGTTCAGAATACGGGAGGACCGCGAAGATGCGGGATATCCTTTCGGACTGAGGGTATGACCGTCTCGCAAAGGATTACCGCAAACAGCAGAATAAAAATTACCGCCGCGACAGAGCCCACATCAGGCAGCAGCGCATGGTTCGTGACCGCACATAACTGACAGTCGCCGTCATGGACCTTTCCGTCGGCATGATGATGAAGCGGAACAGCGGCCAGAAAAACCATCGTCAGAACGACAGCTATCAGGCTCTTAAGTGTTTTTGTCCCGGCAAGATTAGTCTTCATGGCATCCATCTGGAATATTGTATACCTTTTCCGCGAAAAAAAGAAATAGCAGAGAGACTTCGGTGTTTCGCCTTGATTCCTGCATAGGGAAGAAGGTAAGTGTGTTCATATACTCGGAGGCTATATGAAAAACAAACAGAGGCAAGTTTTAATTACAGAGTTTTGGATAAGGGTCTATTCAGACGGAAGAATCGATTACGACGGTTTCGACAGTTTACTATTGTGGAAGCTGCGCCATAAACCCCAAGAAGGATTCCTGCCTTATGCGCGAAAAATCCAGGGATTTATAGGCGAGGCGAAAAGGCGGTAAAGCGTCACAATACCAGGCGGATTTGGGCAGTCCGCCCGACGAAGAAAGGCCTTGCTTTCTTCGAAGAAACCTTGTAGATCATGATCATGCCGACGGGCGGCCGACGGAGAAAGGAGGAAAAGCACTATGAAGAATACAAAGAAAATCAGAAAGGGGGACCGGGTGCGCGACGCTAAATGGGGCGGCAAATATACCGGAACGGTGGTTCGCACTGCGGGCCAGGAAGTGTTTGTGCAGTGGGACAACCTGGCGGTGGAAGATGAACTGTTTATCGAAGATGTTACGGCCTTGGGAACACGGGTAGATGGTGATATTCCGACCGTGGTCAAAGCGGTCAAGAACGGGCGGCGGCTATGAGTGTTTATAAACAGATTATTATCGAAGCGACGGCGGCCAGTGGAAAGGATGCGGAATACATTGAAGACATCATGCGGAACGATATCTTCCACTCCACGCTGGACTGGCAGTCGCGGACACAGCTCGTGCGCGCCGCAAAAGCGGCAGCCAAGCTGTTAAACGAATACCGCGCCGTTCCCGCGCTGGCCGAATATTTCCCCCGCGCCTAAGATTTTAAGGAGGACAGGATGAATATAACGATAACGTTGGAAACGAAGCTGGAAATGGGCGTCCGCAAGGATCGCGGGACAGGTTGCATGGGATACATGCCGGACGGAACCCGCTACGACGACCTTTTGCTCGTGTTCGGCCAGCCGCAGGCGGGTCTGTCCAGTGACGGCAAAATCAAGGCAGAGTGGTATGGCCGCATCAACGGCATGCCATTCACCTTATACGACTATAAATCCCCCCTCGCCCCAGAGAAGAACACGGATTGGCACATTGGCGGCAACAATCATCTGGCCGCAGACTTTCTGGTTGCCCATTTTAACGCGGTAATGACACATAAAGGAGATGCGAAATGAAAATCACGAAGTTCTGGGTGGTGACGAAGCCCGGTCCGGAGAGCGTTCTTGCGGATATCTGCTTTGAGGCCGACGCCAAGGGGCTGGCCCGGCAGTTCCGGGGCGGGCTCAGCGAGGACGATATCCACGCGCTTTACACGGGCCGCGGCGAAGCGGAGAAGGATGCTAAGCGAATCCTGGCCGCCTTTAAGGAAATATGAGGCCGGGCGACAGGAGGCGAGCAAAGATGAACATACAATGCGCGTGCGGAAGTAAACAATTCAAGGCCCAAAAGATAACGCTGGTGCTGCGGGGCGTTCCCTGCGAGATAACAGCGGACGGCCCGGAGTATGACGATAAGGCAGCTGACTACTCTGAGGGCTGGGATTACAACGATGAAAGCCGAGTGACTTGCGTCGCCTGCGGGAAGGAATACGATATTGCCCAGGATGAAAAGGCGAATATATGCATGTGGCCCGTGTGGGATGAATCAAAATGAAAATAGAAAAGCGGGGCAGGTATTGGGCGGTTTACGCGGACGGCGGCGAACTGATATGCCTGGCCGTCTACAAAAAAGGGGCGCAGGAAGTTCTGCGGCGGCTGGAAAAAAAGCGAAACCGGCCGGCTCCGGGCCGGACCGGCGGCGAAATCAAGGAGGAACGCGGATGAACATACCCAAGGATGACGTGCTGGATGCCTTGCTGACAGACCTGGTCGCGGATCAGGTCCGCCGGGCTCTGCAGTTGGGCTTCCGGCGCGACGAAGTAGAAGCGGCGGTCAGAGGCGGCGTCCACCACGGCGTTTACGAGTTCAACCAGAGCCGGGCGGACGCCCGGGAGAAGGCAAAGGTAATCGGGGCCATGCGCCCCAGGAGGCAAAGCCATGAAAGCAAATGAAGCGAAGGTGGGTGGTGTGTATCTCTCCAGGACGGGCATCCCGGTTACAGTAATGGGGCCGAAAAACGGAAAAATCCTCATCAAACTGAAGACGACCGGCACGTTCACGATGGTAAACGGCGACTACGAGCTCAAGCCATATGACGAAAAGGGCATCGGCAAGGACTCCAAAGTGCTTCTTAAGGTCAACGGCAAGGCCAAGGCGAAGAAGTCTGGCTCGCTGTCGGCCATAATAGACCCGTTCCTGCTGGCCGGGGGCAAGACTGTGGCTGAAATAGCCGCAGAACTGGCCAAGAAGGCCGGGGAGGCGGGCAAGGGCAAGGACCTGGCCGCCAATGTGCGAGCGCGCATGGTGAGCTATACCCGTAAGGGCTGGCAAGTGGTAAAGGACGACAAGAAGCGGGTAAAAGTCGTCCAGAAGAAGGGCTGAGGGCGGCTATGGACGCCCTCTTGGACGAGTTCATGCGGCATCTCCGGGTGGAACGGGGCCTATCCCCGAATACCTGCCTGTCCTACAGGTATCAGCTGGAGAGGTACGCCGCCTTCATGCGATCTGGCGGTCGGGGGCCAGCCTCGGCCGCCAGGGGCGACGTTATGGACTACCTGGACCGCCGCAAGGGCGACGGTCTTAAGTCGGCCTCGCTGTTCATCGCCGCGCTGGCTGTGCGGCAGTTCCATCGGTATTTGGCGCAGGCTGGCCATGCCGGTGCCGATCCTACCGCAGGGATGCGCCTTCCCCGCTTTAAGCAGCGAATTCCCCAACCGCTAGATGCTGAGGGCGTTGAAAGGCTGCTTCGCCCGCCAACGGTGGCCAAGTTCGCGGCCCTGCGGGACCACGCCATGTTTGAGCTCATGTATGCCACAGGAATGCGGGTTTCGGAGTTGGTCGGCCTGAAATTGGGGCAGGTGGATCTGAAAGGCGGCTGGGTGCGGGTGATGGGCAAGGGCTCAAAGGAGAGGCTGGTGCCGTTCGGCCAGCGCGCCGCAACCGCCCTGAGCCGCTATCTTGCTGTCCGGTCAGCCAGATTCCCGGCGGTGCCGGATGCTATATTCCTCAACGCCAAAGGCTGTGGAGCGATAACGCGGGGAGGATTTGCATGGAAGTTTGCCGCCACCGCGCGCCGGGCAGGTTTATCGGGGCGGGTTACCCCCCACCAGCTACGGCACAGCTGCGCGACGCATATGCTGGAGGGTGGGGCAGATTTGCGGGTTATTCAGGAACTACTGGGGCATAGCTCGGTGACTACCACACAACGCTATGCTCATGTTACCGCGAAACTATTACAGGATTCCTGCCAGAAAACACATCCCAGGTTCTAATACATGAGAACTATTGCTTTGGCAGAGTGGTCTTGGTCATTTTGTCGAGAAGATCTAAAATCCCGATGCCGATGAAAACATAATGACGGTCCTTGGTAACACCAAGATTCCAACCATAACCGCCGGTAATAATATCATCCCATAGACTGAATGCAACGCCAGTTCCGACCTCAACTGTAGCGGTTCCTTGGTGCATAGAGGCCGCATGGATGCCAATGCCGGGATTCAACCAATCCATAAAATTCTTAAAACCTTTCGGTTGACGATAACCATATTTCCATGTTACGAGTGCGCCGGCATTGGCCTGAAATTGGTTTTTGTTCGGACCCGTAGTCGGTGCGGAGAAAAGAAGTTGACCAGTGTATTCTCGATATAGCCCTTTAGATCCAATCTGAAAAACATAGGTCTTTTCCTCTAAAAGAACATTGCTGGTATTTCGGACACGAACCTTAAAAGTAAGATAGTCACCGTTTTTGACTCCTGAGCGACGAAGATCAACTGTGGCGGGTATTAGGTCGTTAATCTTTCGTTGAATAAGTGGAACTGAATGCTGATCAAGTGTATTGCTGGCTTGTGCCTGCTCCCTTGCGTCCACAAATATTTTTCCCCAGGTTCTCAGCATTTCTGTCGTCGCTGGTAATGTTTGAGTCAGTTGTGCAAAGGCTCCTATAGTTTGATTAGCAAGGTCTGTTTTAAGAGAGTTAATCTCCGATGTGATAGCTTCCTGTTGATCGGCGGCCAATGTTTTTATCCCATCAGCAATCTGGTCTGTTATGGATGGGATTTGAGACTGCACTGTTTTCAGGTTTCCATCCAAAGCCCCCAATACAGTGATGACGTGGGTGGATGAGAAAATAGTTGACGTTGTCCCGATTCCAGAGCAGATGTCATAGCTCCTAAGTTTCTCCAAGTTAGAGAGTTCATCCTTTAACTCTTGGATAGAGGAGAAAACTTGTGCAAGCGACGCATTTGTCGCTGATAGGGCTGGCACAGCGGCCAAAAGTTCGGTTTTCCTATCGGCACTGTCGGTGGTAATGGCTTCGATATGTTTTTGTAGGCGTAGTGCTTGTTGTTCTGCCGCAGTCAATGACTGATGTATACGATCTTTTAGTTGCCCTCTAAATCCCAACAATTCGTGCACTAAGGAATCTTTCTCTCGTCGAATCTCTTGGATAGACTGTGATGCTTGTCTGGCATATTCCAGGTCCTGATTGAGTTTGGCTTGTTCTTCCGAAGTCATCTGGAGACCGGTACGCGGTAGTGGGCTTAAGATTCCCTCTGGAATTTGATCGTAATTCTCGACATGAATGGGCTTGCGGTCCTGCCCGGCAGGTTCCAAAAAGGCAGCAACCTCAACTAGGACTTCTGATGCCTTTTCTGTAATATCGGTTGACGAAGGAGTAAGGGATTCCAGTTCCTTAGAGGTCCAGTCCGCAAGTTCTGGTAAAAAACCGCCGCGGCCATCACGAGCCCGTTTATTTGCAGCTTGGTCTATTTGCTTAAATATTTCCTCGCCAAGTATTTTCTTAATGCTGGCTCTAAATTCTAGATACTTGCCGTTGTAGTCTTGGGCCAGTTTCTGTGCTTCCTTAATCTTTATATCGCCAGAGCCTTGGGCCGCGATTAGAGCCGATATGGCAGTGGTCCGCTGTGATGCAAGCTCCTTAATATTCTCCAGAACTGCTTGGAGATGATCCCATCTGTCTTGATTCGCGGACTTTCCCAGCTGAGTGCTATCGAAATCAAGAACAATGCGGCTTCGAGCGTCGATAGACACATTAGAACGACGGAGGTCGATGTGATATGATCCATCTTCAGCAAGTTCAGTAATACTGAACTTTGTCCCCCCTGCTTTTGCAAGTTCTTCAGCTTGAACAAATTTCACACCCGATAAGGTGATGGCCAAGCAGGCAATTGATAATAGACGATAGGTCATAAGGTTTTCCTAAGTTTCATGCCACTCTGGAATCGCGATCTATGGCCGTCAGTACAAAATCTTTATCTTCCGCCTGGGAGAGATTGAGCAGTGTAATAATTTTGCCGGCCCAATTAGAGGTTGCGGCAACCATTCCAGCCTGATTAATCCAATTTTGTGCATCATCGCGGGTGGTAAAACGTATGGCTGCAACGCCGGCCAACTCTTGTTCAGCGGCGAGAGCAATGGTCCAAGCCTCAGATGATGCATCGCCAACTATGAGGTAAACCAGTTTTGTCTGGTCTTGAAGAGTAGACTGCACGTTTTCCAATGAAGCGGGCGGAATTTCTAATGACATATATGTCTCCTTGCACTATCCCAAGACTTTCGAATGCAAATCAAAATCTTCACCGCCTGATGAATTATTCCACCAGCGCCTTCAGAAGCGCGTCAGACAAGTCCGAGTAGAACTCGATGCTGATCTTGGTTGCCATGTCGTCGGACAGGTTAAAGAGCTGCTTGCGCGCCGATATTGGCATCAAGAGGGATGTAGCTCCCTTCTCTACAGCGAGCTCGGCTATTGCTACTGGGTTTGGCACCATTTCTACGGAACCGCCCAGATTGAGAGCTCCGACGATGATGAGGCCACCTTTATTGCTTCGCTCTAAAAGGCCGCCACAAAGCGACAGAAGCACCGCCAATCCTAGTCCTGTTCCTGAATGATCATTATCCAGTGCTCGTAGTTGTATTGAAAACTCGTGGGATCGTGGATCTCTATCGCCGACCAAATCTTTCGCCCGGGTATAAAGATTTTGTTCGCCATAACGTACGCTCTCGCGGAACGCCGGCGGGACCGGGGCGTTGAGAATCTTCACCCCACTACCGGGGCCAACTGTGGATTCAATGCGGTAGAGGCCTGGGGATACGTCCTGTCCACCTGGACTGATCGTCCATACCTGGCCAGGGGGCAAAGGATCGCTGTCGATGCGGTCTTCACTGTGCAACTCAGGCGTCATAACGAACTGCTCTACACCCTCCACGCCCATGAAGTAGCTGAAGTGGGTGTTGCGGAATTCCGATTTTAAGATGCGCTTTTGCTGTTCCTTTACCCGCCGCCGGCACTCCAGTGCCTGGCGGACGATCTTTTCCAGTTCCTCGCTCGGAACTGGGACGTTGGGGTCAGGGAATAGAAGCTTGATGAGACCGTTAACAGTTTTGGTCGCGGCTTCGATATCGCGACCGCTCAAAGCGCCGCCCCAGTTTACGCGCCCTTGGATGCTGGAAACTCTGCTTGTTTCACGTAGTTTGGACCAGCATTCGGATAAAAAGTCGCTGACCAGGCCGAAATGGTTTGTCAGGTGCTCATGTGGATTGAGTTTTGGGAAGTCCCATCCTGGCACATATGCATGTAAGCGGTCCATAAAAGCTGTGTCGCCACGGATTTCCGGGGGCAAGGGGCCGAGGAGGTGTCCGACCCGCTGTTGCTGTTCTACATCTACGTCCAAGTTCCCCACCAAAACGATGCTGCCGGCAGCCCGTATGCTTTCCTTACCGCGAGAGAATTCACCGGAGGCCATATAGCCTTTCATAATGTTGACGCCGTCTTTCTGGTCAAAGGAAATCCCGGCGATTTCATCAAAGCAGACTACGTCGTAGTGGCAGACTAGGCCACGCTGTCCGCTGGCGTTGTTGACGAACATCTTTGCCACGGTGGCCTTACCGCCCGAAATCAGATGAGAGTAAGGTGATATTTGCTGAAAAAGATGGCTCTTTCCGGTTCCCCTGGGGCCGAGCTCCACTAGGTTATAGTTCCTTTCTACAAAGGGAATCATTCGCAGAAGGGTGACCCATTTTGCACGATCAGACAATGTGTCTGGCTCTAATCCGATGGAACGTATAAGGAGGTCCCGCCATTCTTCGGTTGTGAACTGCGCCCTACCCTTAGCGAGAATACTCAAGACATCGGATTGTGAGAGCTGGATGGCTCGAAGACTTAGTATGGCGAAAGGACGACCGTTTTGTTCCTGAGCGATAGCGGCATCATAGGAGAGTGTAACCTCAGCGTAGAACCCATCGGTCAACATCCTCTCGTGTTCGTGGACCAGCCGGTCATCAATCCGCACATCTTTAATCTGCACACTTGGCAGCTCCGCCAGAAAGCAATCATTTTTGGGGTCAAGGCGGGCTTTTACGATATCGATAATTTTTACAGAACCCTTTTCCCTTGCCCGAGCCTTAAACAGTTCTTCCTGACCAGTGCGAACTGTTTTATCCATGAGTTGACGTTCTACGACCTTGAGCCCTTCGGCGATTTCGGTTTCATTTACGGTGGCGCAGTATCTGCCGAGCAAAAATTCAACCACATATGTTGGGATTGGATACTGCCGGCTATAACGCCGGACCAGATCTTTGCGCACCATGAACCCCTCAAAAGATGAGGCTGCTAACTTATCTAATTTGTCCAGTTCCATAAATTAATCCTCGCCGCCAATAATTGTCGGGCGCTTAGCCATAACCCGACCGGAAACGTCCAAAAGAACCACACTAGCTGTTGTCCCTTCAATCGTATCATCCTCTATCAATAACCCAGCACGTCCATCGCTGTCAACTGGTTTGGGTGAAGCCAAGCTTGAAGCGGCATCGCTTGCTTTGGTCCTGATATCTACGGTCATGCCGGCCGTAAAGGGCTCTACCACCACCCGGCATCGCATCTTTACCCACTGCACGTCAACAATTCGCGACACAGAGTCAGGCACCGCCGCGTCGCCTTGAAAAATCAAATCGGGGAGCAGACATTCCTGGATGCTGATTCCACCGTGAGCATATTGTATGCCATTACCGAAACAATGTGCCCCTGATGCATATGCAAAGACCTCGGAAGTGTTCCAATACCAATGGGACATCGGTGTCGGCACATGCGCTTCCGGTTTAATGGTTGCACATCTGGACCAGCGGCTTTCCACCAAGTATTTAGGAAGAACCATTGAAGGCAAACCGCTGGGAACCATAAGCCAGCCGTGATCGGTGACAACGCGCACCTGTTTCCAGCCGGCGTCAATCAGCGAGTCAATTCGATTTATAAGAAGTTCCAAATGATTGCTGACTTGGGTTGCGAGTTTGGCCTGCATGGTGTGACCGAGTTTGTCGAACTCTCCGTACTCTGTCCAGGCCTTGGCATCCGCATTAAAAGGTTTTCCAATTTCAGTTTCAGAGAGCCACTGGAACCCCATTCCAATAACCATATCCTTGAACCGTGATGAGATAAGAGGCTGACCGGCATCTTGAATTTCTGGAGCAAAATCGGCAGCCAAGCGATGCCCCACGATCTTTTTATGTATTGGTGAAACAGCCGGTTTTGCCGTGGCCGTTACGGTAGGAAGAGCCGCCCACCGCCGGTTTTGAGTTATTCGGAGTTTGTGCTCCTGCGATAGTTGTGAGAGACGGACTCCTAAATCAAAGCGCAAACCATCTACGAAGAGGATGCATGTTCCCGATTCTGCTATTATCTCATCGGTCTGGTTATCATGAGTGGGAAGCGGATTTGCCGCGACAAGTTTCTGGAAATGTTCGGCAGCATCCTGCAACCATGGCATGTAGATCGCGTGAATCACGGCAGAGACAGCGCGCCAGTCCTCGGCACTACGGACTTCAGCCAGAGCGCGAAGCACTGAATCATCTGCCAAATAGGCCCCCTGCGCGTATAAGTCTGCCATCGTTTTTGGGGAGTCCCCCCCTAGCGATGACACGGTGCGTTCTGATAATGTGGTCAAGTACTCTAGAGATTTTGCCAGAGGGCTCATCCCAAGCTGTGTCCACACCCATTGCCGTCTTGGGGCATGTTCGATCTCCAACTTCGTGAGGGTTGTTCGGGCTTCGGCTGGCGGAAGATTGGTGAATTCGCATAATGCTTCTCGCAAATTATTTTCAGCGGTGTCATTCTCATCTGGCCAGGTTTCTTTCTTGAAGGTCAGGATAGCAGGCTTGGCTTTGCGCAGGAGACTTGGAATCCCAGGGTATAGGGATGGTGCCTCGACAAACCGATCCCAAACTCCTGTCCAAGCATCTTCCAGTAAGCCGAGCTTCTCGCCGGCCACAATCTCGCCATCGCGTTCAGGGTCAAAACCGTATTCCGCTTTACATCTTGAACAGAAAGCGGTCCATCGTGCGTGGTCCCAGCGTTCCCGCGCTTCCCTTGGCTCACTGAGCCATTCAAGAAGGTTTCGCGGAGTGTCTTCAACCATCAACTTGTCAAAATCCTCGGCTTCAAGTCGTTTGCCACGAAGGCGCAATAATGAAGTAACAGCCAGCTGCGGCAGCGATCCGCGCATAGCGCGGCGGGTTGAATCATCTTTGGCCACATCAAGGCCAAGACCACTTTCTTCTGAAACCAGAAACGCTTCAACGGTCCAGTCCCTGCCATTGCGCTGACACCAAGTAACACCACGGTATTGCAACTCCACCAGTGGCCGGAGGCTTTCAGGGCATTCATCTACGGCACGCAATATCTGCCTGGTAATCTTTGGCATGTAGACTATTGGAATTCTTTTTTCAGGGAGAGCCGGTGCGGCCAATGCACGCTCTATTATGCAGCGCAACCAGATGGCCGGTCCTTGGCGTTGTTCCGGAGTGTATGCCCCATACACCAGTAATTCCGGCATTGTGCGGCGTAGCTGCTCAACAAGCGGTTGCCATTGGCCATCAGCATCCGGCCAGAGTATAGCGACAGGCTGGACTTCGCCAGGGGCATTGCGTCCTGCATTTGAAAGGGACTTTTGCAGGGCCTCAATGAGCGTTGTATGTTCTCGTTCAGTTTGAGTCATAAGTTAAATTATAGACTGTCACACTTCTATAGTTTTACGAGGCAGAAAGCAAGTGTAATGTTATTTAAGTAATTATTTTTTTTCAACACTATTTTTGGTCCTTGCCTTTTGCTTCTGATCACCTGTAAAATGGCAATCATTAACTCGGTCGCCTGTAAAATCGTTGCCATTCCAAAACCAAGGGTATTCATCTTTTGGTCGATGCGGTTCTTTGCCTCGGTCTTTATCCCATTTCACGTTAGGCTTCCAGCGGAGTATACCGGCACCATTACGGCCATTAGGGAGATCACTGGCCAGGAGCGGCCTAATATTTAGACGTATGCCGTCGTTTATATCCGGCTCCCAGCCTATGGCCTGCTTGGACAGAGGCTTCCAGCGGATAAAAATGTCAACAGGCGGTTCGCCATTAAGGATGGATTCAAGTCGTTTCTGAAGTTCAATCGCTGCAGCCAAGCGGTCTTCGGCCCCCTCGTCGCCACTTTTAACACCACCCCGCTGGCGGCTGATCCACTCACCAAGGTAAGCGTAAGTCAGATTTTCAAGAAGTTTATGGCCGCCCTTGCCGGCTAATTTATGGTAATTTACCAGAGCGTGAAAACCGTCGCGTTTGCGCCCATCCCAGATGTGCAAGATAAAAGGACGATGGTGGAACAGTTTACAGTGTTCTTCAAAGAAGCTATCGCGCAACCATTCGTCAAGATCACGGTCCGGATTTATTCCGCAGGCGGCCAGCAGCGTGGATAAGCGGTCCGCTGCGGTGTCCTCTCCCCGGATCGAGGGGATACAAACAATGCCATCATCGTCACTGAACTTTTCAATATCATCCGGGCCCAGGGCCGGGCAGTCGGGAAAGCTTGAGCCAGTTTGGCGGGGCCATTTATAACCCAACATTCGGGCCACGGCCACATGCAATGGCTGGTCTGAGCCTTTAGGGTGCCCGTTAAAAAGCCACTGCGTGGGGTCACTGGAAAAAGGCCTGGGTAAGCCGTGAGGGTATTTTTCTGCCGCTACCTTTTCCCAGTGTGACAGATCGAATGGAACCTTTAGAAAGGATGATTCAGTGACACTCAATGCTTGGTCTAATATTTTAACTTCGTTCTTAAAATCGTTAGAAATTAGAAACGCTCCAATTGCATTATGAAATTGCGGTTTTTTTGCAATCAGGACGGCAATTGTATTGTCAAAGCGAAAACCAATAAACCGAGTGAACTTTTGTCCGCTAGTTACGCTTACAGCAAATCCTTGTTTTCCATATGCCTTTAATCCCTTGTGTGCAGTTGGAATTGCGTTCAGAGGGCCTCGTCCTTGTTCCCATTTTAGAATTCCAGACAAGCCAGAAAATCCACCATCAATTTCAGGGGAATATTGGAACAAATCCCAGTCTTTGGTGATTACTGGGACTTCCCAAAAAGAGCAAAGATAGTTCGGATTATCAGTGGTCCCAATGCCTTGATAAACATCTGCATAATCTTTTAATAGCGGAAAGTTATTAGTTCTGTCTTCTGTTTGAATGCACGAATCAGGATTTGAAAGCTGGTTTTTTTGAAGTAGGGTTCGCAAGCTCGCATGCTTTAGATTTTCATTTTTTACATCAATTGAATTTGATGCGGCAACATCGATAGAAGAAATGGAGTGTGTGTTTAATGGCGATACATTTGTTATTGTCGCCAGCACCACATTTACGACTTCACCGCCAATCGTTTCAAAAGCACCAGGGCCAAGCCGTGCGATTGAATCCCATTGTGAAGTGGTTAGCAGATCTTTTCGGAAATGTTTATATGTTCCTAAAAAAAGCCAACTGTGGGGTGTCACCAGTGCCGTTGTTCCCAACGCATCAGAGAAGCTTAAGCAGCGTTCTACGAAGCAAGTCGCAAGGTCTGCTTTAGCCTTTGGATGTGTATGCTCACAGTATTTTCTTAATACCTCATTTTGCTTGCCTCGACCAAGGTATGGGACATTAGTAATTACAAGCGTAAAGTGGTCCGCCAGAATTTCGGCGGCCTTTGCTACACCTTGAGCTGTCACAGACATTTCCGCCGTCTCATCATCCCCATCACTTTCCAATTTTACTGCCTTCTCCAACAGTGGACGAATTTCATTAAAACCGATTACTGTGCCAATTTTTACTTTTGCCAATGCGTTCGGGTTAATAAGACTTCCAAGTAGCGGGGCTTTTTGAAAGAGTTCCCATAGCTGCCCCAGTGGGAACATTAAAGTCTCATTACCCTTAGCCAGTTTTAACCACTGCTCCTTTGACGCATTTATTCCTATACCGGAGCATGCTACGTGAAGAGGTGGCAAACTCGCCCAGCCCAAATGCTTCCAGGCAGAAAGGGCCAAGTTGAAGGCCGCTATCTGCGTGCAACGCGCATCCAGCTCTAAACCAAAAATATTATCTTGAAGGACGGCATTCACCGCCGTTGCCAGATTTGTTCCTTCTTCTTCCATTCTAAGACGGAAAAGCAGGGCAAATGCGGCCGCAAGGAAATGTCCCGACCCGCAGCATGGGTCCAATACTTTTAACTCCGAGGCTTTCTTAGGCCAGTTCTCAAATACGCCGGCTGCCGGCCGCCACGGGCCGGTTTTACCATCCGCGCCGCGCACAAAACGCAAATAATCAAAGGAATATCCGTCAACCGCTTTCAGGGCCACAGCCCTCCGCAGTTCATCCTCGTCTTTAGCACTATCCGCCAGTTTGGGGTTTGCAGCCAGTACCTTACCTGCATGCCAAGCGCCAAGGGTATTGTGCAACAGGAAGAGCACCATATAATGCTCGGTGAAAAGCTGCGTTACTGCCGGCAAGGTATCGCTGTTTATTTTCTCACCAGAGCCGTTCACTTCGTCTTTCTTTTTGCTTTGCCAGAACTGGTACACCCAGCCAAGGGAGTCGTCAGCCTTAAATACGGCAGACGGGAGGTTGTTTAATAGGGCCTCCAGCTTGATTCGATGCTCGCGCGCCAATGTCACTTTAAGAAGAGGGTCGTCCGGCCGGAATATCTGCGGCAGCATCTGCTGGGCGCAGCGGCTTGCATAAACCCAGAGATCGGTTTTTTCCTTGTCGGCCAGCTCCTTGCACTCTTCAAGGCTCATGGCAACCCCGTGCGTGGGGTCAATAAGTAGATCGTTTTCTGCCAGGAACCGCGCGAATATCATCCGGTGCCAATGCTCGTAAGCGCACTCGTTCACAAGGTGTGAAATATACAGGCGGCCGCTGGCATCCTGGTTGTCACCCAGTTGGCGCGCGTGGGCGCGCAGATGGTTGCGCAACCGGCGCTCCTCCGGGCTTTGATGCGGGAATGGTTCGTGATGATTAACAGCCAAAGCCTTCAACGCGGCTTCGGCGCCTGCCTCTGCCACGTCGCGGGCATCAATAATGGCTCGCTCAAGTTTATTGCGAAGGTCTGATGGTAAAGGCGGCATCTTATTCCCTATGAAATCACCACGGGCCCTTTCTTAATATGGGCCAGTAGTTCCTTTTCCTTCTGGACCAGCCAGGCTTTTACATCCTCAGGCGTTTTTAACGTGGAGCTGGTCAGATGAACATGCTGGGCTTTGGGCTCAAGAAGTTTTGTGGCGGCCAGCAGGGCCTGAATAAACTGCTGCGGCAGAGCAGTGGTTTTAACCTTCCAGGAGTCTAAGGGGCAGGCTTCCAGGCATTTTAGTAGGGCATCATCGTCGCCCATATCCAGTTTTGGCGCTGCGGTTATACATGCACCGGCCAAGATTTCTTTCTGCTGGACAGCCTTCAGCTTTTTCCAATTATCATTAGTCTCCAGTAGTTCCATCTGCTTCTTGAAAACCACGTCATACCCAGACAGGGCACGGTTTACCGCTTCCCGTAACAGTTTAACCGCCGCTTTATGGACAGGCGGCACAGGGTCTGTACCATCAAGCAGGCGGCGGTCCGCGTTTATAGCTGCAGCTTGTTTGCGGAGGTCTTCTATTTCCGCTCCCGGTATGCCATGATCAAGAAGTTTTTCTAGAGTTTCCCAAGCAGGTAGTCGTTTTGCCGACAACTCCGCTTTGCCAGACCATTCTTTGAGGTCTTTGGAGAGGGCGTCATATTGCGTAAGGATGGCGGAAAGTAGCTCATTGCCGGCTAAACCTTTGAGCGCCTCAATTCGTGCTAAAGGTGGCCGCTCCGGCAATGGGGCATCGCCACCAGCCAGATTAGCGACATCAAACAGCTTAGTAAGGAATTGATCGGCCTTTGAAAGCTCCTCCCCAGGTCTGCATTGTATTTCTGCGGATTGGAAAAGTTTGCGAAGTTTTATTTTCTGCGCGGCATCAATATTTACTGACTCAACACGGAATTCCGTAACTGAGACCTTTGCCTGATCCAACTGGCCAATCCCCAGGTTTGCACCATTGTGAAGTGCACGCAAGTGGCCTGCTGTATGTAGAAGAATAAGGCCAGCGTCCACAGAGTCCCGCGACCACCCATAGGGGCTTTCCTCAAAAATGGTCCGGACTTCTTTGCCTTTTTTGCCGGCGCCGACAGTAGATAGTATTGCTGCGCAAACGGGGTGTTTCTCTGGTTTATCATTAAAGCCGACCATTTTTAGGGCGTCTTCAGCGCCATTTTTGGCTTGGTTGATTACACCATTCCATCGATCGTGGTCTGCCTCGCGAAAATTGGGAAAAAGGCGATCAAGAGATGCCTCTGCGGTATCTCGGACTTTGTCGCGGAGTTCAACTCCGAAGGCTTCTGTCCCACCGCCTTGGAATACCTTACTGCCGTTTACTATCTGGCGGACTAGTTCATCTCTTCGAGCTTCTGTTTCCTGCAGGCGGGCTTTCATGGCATTCTGTGCCTCTCGCCCCTCATCTGTATTTGGCACGCCTTTGAAGTCTAATGCAGACTTTACCGCCTCGCAATCTACAATTATTTTTTTCAAGTCTTCGGGGCTGGCCTTAGGAATGAAGACAAAAACTATAGGGCTGTCAGCGCCGGCGGCGCGAGCTTGATTTAAGACGGAGTTTTCGCTATCACCCCAGCCGTCCCGTATCCAGACCGGAATTTCATGACCCTTAGCTACCGGGGCTATGTCACCATAATGAAGAACTAATTTGCGTGGTTCCTTGCTTTTCCCATGCAGTAGTTTGATGCCACCGACGGATTTATCCAGAGCGGCTGCGAACAATGCTGCCCTTTTCCCGGACACTGCTGTGGGATCGCCGTTGAGGCGAGCTTGCCTATTGCGAAATTCCCGCTCCCACTCACTGCTTTCACGGGTCTGCAGACTATACTCTTCGTCCAGTTTTATTAGCTTTCCGTCATCGACAAGCTTTTGGAGTATGCGCGGCACATCCCGGCGCAGGACCGCGCCGTCGCTGCTAAGGTCGCTGACCAATAGGTCTGCCAACATTTCTGCTGTGGCACGCACGCCAATATCCACACCGGAGGTGCGGGGAAGCTTACGAATAAGGAATATAAGGCCGCAGAGCCGGCGTTTAAGCCGGCCATCAACGGTTCCGTCATCAAATTTCCGGATAGATTCGTCTATCTCACGCAGAAGTATACCGGTCCGCAGGAGGTCGGGCTGGAGCTGTTCAAAAATATAATCAGCAGGGACAACCGTGCCAAGCGGTTTGTCCGCAGTTTCACTCACAGCATCGTGGACAATACGTAATTGGGTGCGGAGCTGCGCCGTGGTTCCAGGTACGTCCGCCGCGCGTAATGCGTGTTCCCAAAAACGCCTTCGCACAGGAAGCAACGGGTAATCATCGACAATGATGTTTCGATCTTCAGAACGTACGGCAATAGAGGTGCTGGCAAGCTGCCGGTCTATTTCTCCAGCATGGGTGGCCAAACATTCCTGAACCGCTTTAATTTTATCTGCTTTTTTGGCAAGGACTACCCGTCTTGTGACGGTTTCAACATCCAGATCGGATAGTTCTATCGGGATAGTGAAGCGACCGCGTAGCCGCTGCAGCAGCGGCACGCTTCCCGCCAAGGCGGTCTGTCCTGCACCGATAAGAAGAACACGGCTGTCAGTCTGTTTGCATAAAGCTTCTGCAACTTCCTGGACATCGGTTGAACGCTGCGTGCTGTCTCCAATATAGAGTTGGACTTCGTCTAGCACTATGATTGTGCAGGGTATTTGTCCTTCGCATGTCAAGGCTTCGCGGATTGTTTGAACGAATTCTGCTGTTGTTATGTCGTTTACTACCGGGAACTGCGCCCGTAAAGTTGCCCGGGCCTGTTTTTCGTCCGGGGCAAAAGCGGGGTCGGCTGAGAGCAGTGCTTTTGCCAATAGCGGGCTGACGTAAAGGTCCTGAAGTTCACGATTAAAGTCCTTCCCCGCAGTTTCTACGCTCTTTTTCACCGTGTCATAGAAGCCGTTTTTCTTAAGCCAGATGCAGAAACGGGCCTGCGGCAAAGACTCCGGAAGGTCTTTGGATTTGAGGGCTATCCCAAGCACGGTTAGCCGTACGCTGGCTCCCCCACCGGAAGGCAGTGTGCCAGAGGCGGCATGAAGGCCACCATGGCGCTTACCGACAGTGCTAAGTTCTTTGAAAAGGTCAGCTACCTCTGACGGAAGGCGAACTAATCCGCGAGCCGTGGCTCCGTCTGAGAATTGTGTATCCACCCAAAGGTGCCGCAACATCTTTAATAGGTGGGATTTGCCGCTTCCGAAAAATCCGCTTACCCACGCCGCCGGCTGGACTGGCGACCCCACATTGCCGATAAAGGACTCTAGTGCACGGATCATTCCTCCCTTATATTGCCCCTCGCATACAAAATGCTCCAGCTCGTAACGCAGGGTGTCAATTTCTTTCTTGGTCGCGCCTTCTGATACCGCGGCAACGCCATCGTTTAATAGCTTGGCTGTTGATGGATCGCGTTGAAATATTTCGCTGTTTTTCATTTTATTGTCACCCCACCATGTAGAGTAATAGGAACCGCTAAATAATTCCACCCGTCCCGGGCATCAAGTAGTCTGTAGTTATTATTCTCGTATTCTCCAGGGAAAAATAAGACAAGCCGGCCTTTTATGCTCTGCTCCACTTCTTTGAGTACCAATGAAACCTTGGTAAATCCAAAGAGGCTTGCCACTCCATAGACGCCGATAACAGTGTCCTCGGTAACATCTGGAGCGCTGAGAATCTTGCGCAGTTCTTCAGCAGCATAGCGGACGAATTCTATCTGTAATTTCATGGATAAATCGTCTGGCTCTTCAAAATACGACTCCCTGTAATCCATATTGGACATCCATTTCGCAAACACCGGCGTGAAATCAAAAGATTTCCACGGATGTCCGGCTTCAACAGTGCGTGTTTCAAATTCTTCCAACCTGGCGCGGAGTTTTCGTTCATCATCTTTATCGTAAACGACAAAAATAGTTTTCTGAGCCCCGGCAAGATTCCGCTGCCACGGTGCTGAAATGTGGCTGTAGTATCGTTGCGATAAATCTTCAATACGTCCCATAAAGCAATCGCCTCTCTTCTTCTGTAAATAGCTGAACCGGAGATATATCAACAACACCACCGGATGATTTGAGATCCAAGTATCCCGCCCGTTTTGCATCCATAGCAAGGGAGATTAGCTCATCTGGAGAAACATCCAGAACTTTTGCCCAAAGGGTTTCCAGCAAAGCATGGCCGCGCGCACCCAGAATATAACCCAAAGAAAGAGCATAAGTGGCCACTACCGCTGTTGGGCGAACCATTTGCCGGCTCTTGCGGCTACGGCCTGTTAAATGGCCGGACTGTGTCCATGATGCAGCGGCATTACGAACTATCTTGTCCAGCACCGCTTCGTTAAATCGAGAACCTGTCCCCCTGTTTAACACATCAGTCAAGGCTTGGCGTCCCAACTCTTCTCCGATACGCATGCGAATAATTGGCTGAGCCGTCATGCGCAGCAGCGGGTCGCGCGACAGTGAAAGCAGTAATGCCAGAAGCGGACGGCCATTCTCATCCACCTCCCAGAGACGGCGCATTAGGCGAAAGAGCACGATGCATGAGTCTAGCCCATAAAGTTCGCTTAGTCGCTGATATGAAAGTTTCCGGGTTGCGGCTGTTCTTTTTCCGAGGCAGTTGTGGTCAATAATCAATGAGCGGTATTCTGCGCGGGTCGCGGTTGGACTGGAGTCACGTAATAGTGATGTCAGTTCCGCTAACATGATGGTGCGGCTGGTGTGTGCCCCTTTATCGCCAAACCGGAAACCAATTTTTTCCTGGGAGGCTATCCCCAGTTGTTGGTCGGAAAGCGAGAAGCCAATCTCTGAAGTTATCGTTTGTAAATCCATATATTTTAGCCGGCCAGTTTGCCGGCTAACTTAAATAGTATATCAGAGCTTCTTATAAAATGCAAGCCCTTTTTGTTATTAATTGAAAAAGACCTTATAAAACAATAACATTTTATTGGACGGCAGTGGTATACTAACCGCTCAAAAGGTGAAATGAAGTCAAGGGAAGCCTTGCGGCTAGTTTAAGGAATGGTAATTATAATGATTAGAAACTTAATCTGATTTCGATTTTGAGGTTGGTGGCGCCGGCAAAATTATTCTACGCCAAACGCTTGCCCATTTTTGTCTATATGCCCTGGTGAACTTAAGAAGTTGAACCGAACGCACCATTTGCCATCCAGAATAACACATGGAATAAGATATTTACCAATAAAGGCGGTGGCGTGCGGTGGTCTGCGAGGTATATGAATCCGTACCCTGTCACGGGTTTTGCAGTAAATAGAGATTAATTGGTTGCAAGTTGGGATACAGGATGCGGAGTGCTTTTTGCCGGCTCCGAGAACCTGCCGAGCTGAAAGACGTAATCAATTTCATAAGAGCACCCAATCGTATTGGGATGAAAGGATTCCGTCTGGCGGTTTTTGATCTTCGAAACAGCCGGAGTGCCTATTATCTCTGCATGTGGAAACGATGTTCTAATGGAGGAATTAATCCCCCGGGTCAGACGTGCGCGATCTATTCCCTTAGCTCCAATCCGGCAAACGAAAATTCCATCTTCAGCCATCAGGGGCGCAATGCCCTGCCATACATCCTTAAGAAACCTCCAATATTCTTTTTTGTTTCCGTGCCGATCATCTCTTGAAATCGTCCGGTATGTCGGTTTCGGTGCATAGCCCAAAAACCAGAGGCGAAGCCATTGATCCTCTTCATAGTTTGTTACATTAAAATATGGTGGTGATGTTATGGCTAGTTTTACTTTGCCTTTGAGGTCTGAAAAAGTTTCTGATACTCGGCGTGCGTCGACCATTTCTACTTGGCCGTTTATGGTGGGGCACGTATCATTCAACCTATATTCCGCTCTGCTTAGGAGTATCCCAAAGACATCGCGTTTGTGCGGCCAAAGCTTATGCTTGCGCCAATACTTCAAAGAATATCTGGGCTTTGTGCTTATAGTGCGTGGCATTTGGTTGCTGAAGTAATTGGGCGATTTATCTCGCTCCCCATGCAACGATCCTAGTACCAAGGCTGCAATAAAACGGTCTACCGAATCCGATTTCCATTTAAGTTCTTGTCGTAAAAAAAGGAGCTCCAGCAGTGTGCTATGAAAAAAAGCCCTATGAAAAAACTCATCCATTTGGTCCCGTAGCTGTATCCAGGGCGTTTGCTCCATACTGAGCCAAAGCGTCTTCAATTCCTTTAGGCGTGATTGAACCTTTACGAGGCTCGGATGCTCAGCTTTTGCCTTCGATATGCAATATGCAACTGGATTAATATCCACCGCCACAGCCTTGCGTCCAAGCAATAACGACTCAAGAATTGTTGTTCCTCTTCCTGAAAATGGGTCTAAAACATAATCGCCAGGGTGGGTGTGCGCTTCCACATGTTCCCGGACGAACTCTTCAGGAAACATGGCAAAATATGGGCAAATGGAGTGCAAACGGTTTCTCATATCACTGTCGGATTGGAGCGACTGACCCACACCAATCCATATAGCGTTTATCGGTCAATATATCTTCAGCGTTTCTTGTCCAGTAAGCTATCCGACACCGGTCAAATAATATCCCTGCACTGCGGGCGTGAAATGTCCAAGCTATACGGGGGATTCGATATGGCATATAGAAAGAACGAATCAGGGGGCTAACTTTCCCATCTTGCATCCACTGATCCCAAAAACGTTCAGGTTGTAATTCAGCAGTTTTGTCTGCCCAATTGTTGCCTCCCGCACATTGACCGAACATGATCAGTTTGCTCGAGTGTCTATCTGGAAAGTCCCGCCATGCAACTAAATCGACCTTGTCATCCTGGCTATTTAGTGTGGGTTGACTTTTGAATCCATTCCCTTCCCCTATAAGAGTGGATAAGCCGCTAACATTTTGCTGAAAAAGTGTTGTTTTTCTTTTTGCGGTATTTTTCTTTCCCGACCCACGTGCTGCAAACCAAAACACATCCCCACGCATATAATGTCCGGCTGCTCTGCAAGAGAGTTCCTCAAAAAGTTTCCATGGGTTTATCTTGGCATTTTTCTTTTGTGTCCACTTAAAATAGGACAGAAATAGGCAAAATATGTAGGCGGGGAAATTTCTAGGGTTGTCCCGGAGATGAAGTATGCCGCCAATAATTTGAAAGGGGTATCCATCACCCGTGGAGATCAATCGTTCTTCCAACTCTAAAAATGCCTGATTGATGGCCTCATCAATATCATTGGATTCATTTCCTGTCGCAGATTGAAATATTGAGGCACGTTTGAGTGGTCGTTCCAGGTCGCCGCGACTGGCGTTGCCATCTGGAGAAATAAGAGCATGAATTTCCAACCAGTCCGCTAATTTAATAACGTCCTTTGGAGAGTCGGGCAATGGAAAAGACAGAACTTTTTTAGTGGCCACCGGCTTTCTTCCCATCCTTCGCATCCATTTCGGATTTGATTGTTTCTGCATATGCCAGTATATCTTTAATGGTGTCGTAAAGGTCTTGTTCCCCTGAATAGCCAGTGGTTACGGTGGCTTTTGCCTGCTGGAGGTCTTCTTTCGCGCGAGTCAGGGATTCCCTAAATCTACGTTTATCTCCAATACCGATTTCAAAAGCTCTTTCTAATGGAAGTCCAGTCCGCAGCCCTGCTAGAGCATTTTTTCTGCTGACAACTTCTCTGAGTAGGTTTAAGTCTGGGTTTTGAGACCTTACTATGGGTTCTTTCCCGCTTGCTTTGCTGCCATAGAGCCAAATCATCATCTCCTTTAGTTCAGGAAGTTTCCCTTTCGGGACTGGATTTTGTTCCAATGATTTATTTGGGTCTAGACCGAGAAATTTTTGGAATTCTGGTTGATCTGCTGCTGTGTATAAATGAGAGAAGTAGAAGCGATTTCTAACTCGGTCCTCCCTATTAAAACTTGCTGAGCTTTCGGCTTGTTCAAGAATTTTGTACCCGCGATACAATCGTTTTACAGTGGTATGTCTATCCCCGATGCTATTTGCAATCTTATCAAGCGGGATTTTGTATTTTTCATGGACTTCCGCCACATATTGAGCTTTACTGAATGCGTCCCATGGTTTGGCACCATTGATATGACGAAACCCAAAATACTGCCAAAGTTCTTCTCTGCGACTGTAAACAGAAACTGGCAGAGTGTCGAGCTTCGCTCTCTGCACCGTTGTTAAAGTGGGGAGATCTGTTGCCCCAACCTTTTTTTTCTTCGCCTCATCTCGAAGCAGCGTGACGGCCGCCAATCGTCGATTTCCCTCAACTACGATATATTTTCCTTTGCCATCTGGAACAACAAATAATGGTTCCTCTCTAAAGAATCCGTTGGCAGCAATTGACAGAGCCACTTCGTCCACGGCCATTTCATTCCAAAGCACCTGGAGAAGATCTTCCTGGGTTTTTGCGTTTGAGCCTGACGCGAGCCGAGGATTGTCCTGGTCCAGAAGAAGTGTGTCAACTTTCATGTCAGTAATATTTTGTGCGGATTGATTGTCCTGTACGGGTTTTATCTTTGTCATTAGTAGCTCCTTCCCTCTATAGCAGGCGACACATTAATAACTTTGAAGAGGCGAAAATAAATGATCTGAATGACTGCTTCGTGATTTACAAGCAGAGGCTCTTAGTTTTGCGTTCGCCACACCAACAGTAAACGCGCCTATAAAGACATGTTAAGACAATCTTAACAAAAAATGACACAGAATAGATGGTGCTTTTTCTCCCACGACGGAGATAGTCGCAAAATATTTAGAAGTTTATACGAACACCCATTCCCACGTCTCTGTTGCCCTGCCAGGTAATTCCTACAATACTGAAGATCTCCAAATTGCAGAATGGTGTAAAATCATCTATGTGCCTTGAGAGACATAGCCCACCGAATTTCGGTGTTATCCCAACTGTCAGGCTATACCGCTTCCAGTAGAACCACTTCAGATCAAGCATCGGCAAAATCCGGTCCGAGTAAACCACCCCCCCGCCCAGTCGCATCGCAAATCCCCAGTCCTTGACCACGACTTCCGGCGGCTTATTCGGTGCGTTTTCCTTCGTCACGATCTCCACGTGTCCTTCTGGCGGAAGATACCGCTCCCGGTATTCAACCTGTGCCGGGCCGGTGCGCCATTTCTCTATTATGCGGTCGCGGTATACGACCACCTCTTCCTTGGTGCCTGGCGGCAGTCCCTCTGTTTTGGCTGTCAGCTCCCGCACGTGTGATTGCTCATGCCGAAGTTCCATGAGTATGAAGACGAACAAGAACCCGCAAATGACGAAAGCCGCGTCCTTGGGCCGTCGGACGATGAATAGTGCGGCGGCTTTAACGGCTCCGCATAGTGTTTTAATCGCTTGCGCCATTCTCGTCCCCTCCCTGGGAGTTTCCCGCCGGGCCGTGGCCGTTCCCATTGCCATTCCCGTTTTTTATCCGCTCGTAGGTCTTGGTCAGCACATAGCCGGTGAAAATAACCGAAACCACGCCGCCGGTCACGGTAACCACGGTTGCGATAGCATCGGGGTGATAAAGCACTGTCCAGACGCAAATCCAGACGTAAAGCGCCATATAAACCCAGTTCCACAGGGCGCGAAGCGACTTAATGTCGCGCATCAGATTCTTGGCGAAGTCGCTGTTCGCCGTTTTCTTGGCCAGGGCGAAAGTAAGCCGTTTTATTCTGTCCATTACAGTTCCCCCCTGAAAAGTTCCAGGTCCCAGCATTTTCCTGGACATGATTTCTGCCTGGGCACACCGAGGCGGTCAAATACCTCACGGTGACCGATTACGTGACTGGCTGGGATGCGGAAGGCTTCCATAAAGGCACGCGTTAGCTGCAGATTAAATTCCCAGTGCTCAGGTTTAGGCGTGGCTTTATCAAAATCTCCAACGGCACACAGGCCAAGGTAGTCTGTGTTGTAAATATTTGAGGCTCCTTTGACTCCGGAATGAGCGCCAATTTGACCGAGCGGCCTGCCCCAGTTGAAAACGACCTGGCCGTTTACCCATTCTGTCCCGCCGTGGTAGGCGATATCGCTCCAAGGCGGCTGAAATGACTGCCCTGCTCCGGCGGCCAGCCTGCGATTATAATCGCCCTCCGAAACGCTGTCACCGTCTATCCGGTAGGACATATGGTATCTGCGGATGGCGTCCCAGTCCCGCGTTAACCCGTCCGGGCTGGCCGAGTGATGCCAGACGATGCCGGTCCACGGTCTGGACCGGGATAAATCAATATTCAGCGCTAGTTTTGGCTTGTTCATAAATACCTCCTCTTGAGCTATACACTGCATTCCGTCCGCCTTTGACGCGGTTATATTTCCGTTACCTCGGCTTCAATGGTGTGGCCCGCGTTCTTAAACACATCACTGTAGGCAAATGGCAAGGCTTCAATCTTCCAACCGACGTCAAAAAGGTCCCGTGGCCTGGCTTTGGGTTCCGGCCAAAACGTAAGAAGCGGGTTTTGCTTGAAAATCAGTTCAACAGTGTCTTTCGCGGTCGAATCCGTCAGCATTACACGCCACTTGCCCGCGTATTTATTCTTTCCCCGATAAGCGATCAGCTTTCCCCCCAAAGTCCTGAAACTGCCTGACTCAAAAAGCTCTCTTTGCGGCGTGTATGAATCAAAATTCGGCAGCGCGACAAGTATCTGCCCACAGTAAAGCTCACCGATTTTCTTGTTCTGGTTGGGGACCTTGGTGGTCTTTGCCTCAAGCTGGATGACCGGCATTGTTACCATTGGAAAAGGAATGATCACGTCATCGTCCAGAATCTCGCCATCAAAAAAGGTTGTGATACCGGCATAAACTCTCAAGTTCTTTATATTCGTGTTCCGCAGAATTACAGCGTTGTATGTCCTTACATCGCCACCTCCAGCCGGGGTCAAGAAGCTGACTTGTAAAGTCGCCGAAGTCGCGTCCGAGGCATTTAACGAGGTCCACGGTGTATCGGTATCGCCGTCCATAAGCTTTCGGGTGTTTGCAGTTTCGCTTAAGCCTTCCTCGCTGGAGGTCACCATAGCAAGCCCCGGCCCTGCCTCGTCCAGTGAGAGGATTATGGGTTGGTCCTCTTCAACAGCCTGCGGGTTCGTTGTGAAATCAAAAGAGTTCAGCAGCGGGCTTGGGCTGGCTTTTACGAACTCAAGTTTGATGTCGAATAATAGCCCTGCCGCTATGGTTACGTCCCCTGTTTCCACATTCCCTGCGACAGCGCCCCCGGCTATATCGCTAAACGGAGCCGCCTGGAGCGCAGCAAGGGTATCCCCGGAGCGGGCCTTAATATTTATCTTGGAGCCTGCCGCTGGCAGTACGCGATTCATCGTGTATTTGGTGACCTTGGTCTTAATGGGGTAAGTCCGGCGTAGAATGACCTCTCCTGAGTTTGGTTCAATTACCGCGCCCGAGAGCTTAAAGTAATCATACTTGGTGCGGCCACCGCCGAGGTTAGCGGCATGAGCGAGCTGCAGGTGGTAGTTATCAAGCTGGCGTATTGCGGGGCTGGTCCCGGTCTGGAAAATAAGCTGCGCCGGGTTGTCGTTTTTATAAGCCTTGATTATTATCCCCTGCCCGCTGATTTCGCATTTCAGAGTTATAGGGATGTTCGCCGGGTTACTTAAGAAAATCCCTTGTCGCATTGCCGCCCCCGGGTCTTGTATCCATTGATTCGTTGATTGGCTCCACCAGTATCGGACTCCATTGGCCCCGTAGCAAAATGGCAGGAAGGCTAAGTAATTCGTGTAAGGGCTCCAGTCGGTCCAGCATTCCCATATCAGCCGGCTTTCACGGTCTGCATCCGTCAGGTGTGGCGGATTAATGTTGCCGCCCAGTATTGCGGGGCCAAAAGGAACGAAGTAATCCGAGTACGGGTATATGCTGCTGGAGATGGTTTCGCAGATGAAGCGGGTCTCCAACTCTATGGACCCGCGCGAGGAATTGAATATCGCCTCGTTGCTGGTGGGCGTGGCGCCGGGGTAAGCAAACTGCAGAAAGCCGCCTGCCTCGGTGGGCTGGGTGCTTGGCGTTTCCAAAAGCCAGCGCGGGTCTTTTATACCGTCGTTAAAGTCGTCAGCCAGTTCAAAGGTCAAGGTCTGCTGAAGTTTTATAGGTATAGCCGTCAGATCCAGGCCGGTTGTGCCCGCGTTATTCTGGAACTGCGCTGCTTGGTTCAAAGTCTCTTTGGTGGCCATTAAATCTCCAAAAGGTCCATCTCGCTTCTGAAATTCATTAGGTCATGCGCGATGCCGATAATTCTGGCATCGAAAGCCTCTCCGATTTGCCTTGGGTCCGGGATGTTAAGCCTGACCCGGTCGCTCAGCTCCATCTCCGGCATAAACCTGGTAGTAAGCGTTGCCCGGCGCTTGGGCTCCTTGTAGCGGCTGAAGTAGCGCTTTGCCATTACAGTCGCCAGGTCTACGTCGGCTTGGAATAGCATTCCGCCGCCGCCGACGGACAGCGGCCTTATCCCAAAGCGCTGGTTTGAGGTGGGCGATGGGTCTCCCTCTGTCTGGGAGTCGGCAGTCTTAACGAACTCGCCGAAGTTTGCCCTTATGCTGTTATAAACCCTGTCCCAGCCGGGACTGATGCTTTGGACTTTCTCAATGTTTGAGCCGTCCAGGGTAATCAATGGTGCAGTTGCCGTTGTTTTGTTTTTGAAAAAGAAACGCCCGTCCCCATCCAGGCCGATATCGAAGTCGGCTATTTTCGCCAACTCCTTAATTACATCCAGCACAGATCGGCTGCCAAAGTTCGCCATCGTGATAAGGATATCTTTGGTGGTCAGGGTAATAATGCTAAGGGTATGCGCGGGGGGATTTGCACCAGAGGTGTTTAGCAAAGTAATGAAAGCCATCTTTGACGGCATCCCAAAGCCGTTGGCTACTGCGAACTCGTCGGAGATTATCGTGTCATTCGGCCCCAGCGCCCGGTGGTAGCCGTAGCCCGACATCGTAAGCGGCGTGACAACTGCGGTAAATCTCTGGACGGTGCCATTGTTTGGGATAACCGCTGCCTTCCAGGTATCCCAGGAAGCTATCCCCGAGCCGCCATCAATTGCCGGTGAGACCGCGATAGCTGGCAGCCAGACCCGCTTAACGCCATAAGGGAGCGACTCAAGTGTGTCGGTTAAAACAATTTTGAGCGTTATATATCTGGGAGAATCAACATTTGTCCAATTCCCGATATTCCCGCCATTTGCCACAAGCATTTCTGTCGGGTAAGAGTAGGTGTCGTTGCCCCAGCACCAATAAAACTGTGCTCCGGCAGGTAATCCTTGCAGCTCTGCGAAGAACGGCCCTAAGGTGGTTATAAGCGCGAATGTCGTTATGCCAGACAATATCATCCCATAATCCACCCAAAGTGTTAACTGCCCTGTTGCGGGGGTAGGGCTGATGCCGTTATAGCGGATAAAATCTATGTCAAAAGCACTATTTGTTCCAGTGCTGGATTGTAGTCGAACTCCAGAAGTCCCTCCGGAGAGCGTCCCCAGTGTGCCGGTTAAAACCTGTGTGCCATCTATGAATAATGTCCAAGTCCCAACCGATACGCTTGTCATAGTAAGCGCCAACCTAAATGTATGGAACTGCGTAAGATCCACATTGTAACCGGGACTAAGTGTGGCAGACCGAACTTTTACTTTGTTTAGGTCTGTTATTTCAATTTGTGCGCCTCGATAAGGAGATTGTCCAATCATCGTTCCCAGTGTGATGGTTCCGTGGACTGCTGAGAATCTCATTCTGGCGCAAACGCATCTTGAGAGCCCGAACTCTTCGGCCTGGTTGTAGAGCATGTAATCCGCGCCGCCGTTGTGGGTCACCGTTCTTATACTATCGGTAAGGGTGGCTGTCGAACCCGTCGGCAGGGTTTCTGACCAAGGGAATGTATAATCGCCGTCGACCGTGCCTTTTTCTAAAGCCGGTGCGTAGTCGCCTTCGTATTGCGAAGTCCATTTAGGGTGAATCCCATCTTTTATTCGGCGGAAATTAATGCGATTAACATTTAACACCGCTTCCCATTCAGCTTGCGTGTCATACGGATTGATAGTAAGCTGTCCGTCGCCCTCTGGTGGTTCCGCTTCAGAGACAACTGCTGCTCGGTATAAACTATAAGAGGCGAAATCCACTAACTGCGTGTGTAGTATCTCGCGCTGAGCGGCTGGCTCAAACTGTACGGTTTCAATCGTCGCTGCCTGGACCTGTGGTACTGATGCTATGAGGTCGCTTGCTACGCTGTGGATGCGTTGGTCCCGTTTCCAGACCACATAATCCGCCCGCACCTCCGCGCCCGGCGGCGGCTGAACAGTCTCAAATTTAATCACAGCGGTCTTTGTCGGATCATTTAGGCCTGTGGCGCTCCATCTGGTGCCAGGCCGCATTACCTCGCCGCCGACGCGCACAGCCTTCACAGCTCCTACAGGTGTGTTGGCGAGTTCAAACTCAGCTTTTAAGCCATCGCCAATGCCGAGGAGTTCATTGCTTATGAGGATAGCCGCTTTGTCAGCGTCGGCATCTTCAAGCAGCTGGTCTGTTGATTGGATGTCTAGTTGCAGGGTGGGCGTGCCGGAGTCCTCTATGGTGTCTTCAATGACCCCGGTGAAGGTCGGGAAAGTCTCATCAGCGCCGGAGACCTTAAGCCCAAGCGAAACTCTGATTTTTGAGTGGAATCGCTGGAATCCCGCGAAGCGGCCTGCCGATCCGGCGTCCCATTGCCGCTTTGCGTTTTCTACCTCTATGCGGATGTTGGATGCCTTATATTCGTTGAGGGCTTCTGTATCCAGCTTCCAGGAAAGCCGGTCAAGCCTTACGACCTCGGTGGTAATATCAATAGGCGTGCCTTCCCAGTTGGAGCCGTCTGCCAGCCTTCGGAAAAGCTCAACTTTTCTGACCGGATAAATCAGGTTCGAGACTTGCGCAGCTTTGTATCCTGGAGACGTGGTTTTCATACGGCTTCCTTGGACAGCCGTCCCTGCTTTGAGATGATGGATTTAACAAGTTCCGCGCCCTCGGCTGCGCCAGAGCGGGTAACCTCAGACATACGCCGCATTAACTGCCTTACCTGTTCATCGCCTACGCCAGTGACCGTAATAGTGTTGTGTTGTATGACTGACACGCTTACGTCTCCGCCAGATATGTTCCCGCCAGATACGTCACCGCTAAACTTGTCTAACTGGTCAAGCGGTATAACTGCCTCAGGGCCGTTTTCCGCGATGGTTGCCAGGACAGGCTTTGTGACGATAGCGCCCTCGGCAAAGCCAAAAATCTTCTTCAACCCTTTGGATATCGAAGGCGCGATAGCCATGAAACCGGCAGTTAAAAGCCCGCCACCAATGCCACCAGAGGCTGCCGCCGCAGATGATGTTGCGGAGTCTGACAATGCTCTCTCTACGGCTATGCGGGTAAAAGTTTCAATGGCTGTCCTTAAGACCGTATTCATTACGGCTTTCCAGGCATCTTCGAAACTCTTGCCTTGCAGGATCATGTCAGCCACGGCACCGGAGAATGAAGAGGCAAAGGCTTCCGATACAGCCTTTTGAGTGTCGTGTACCATTATGAGGTCGCCGTTTATGGCATCCCTTGCCTTCTGGGATTCCGCAATAGAAATGGCTGTCGCGTTCATCCTGGCTGCGGTAAGCTCGTCCTCGGTTATTAAGCCCTTGGTTCGCAAGTCCTCAAATTGCTGTAGCCGTTGAGCCTTCTCCTGCTCAATGAGCATCAGCCTGGATTCCAGATTCTGCCCCTCGGATTCCAGGCGTTCCGCGTCAAGCTGGATTAGCTTGTCATGCGCGTCTTGCGCTTGGCGTTTTTTCTCGTCTGCTTCTTTTTGCGAGTCCTGGATTGATTTCTCGGTAACCTTGGCTTTAAGCTCAACTTCCTGTGTGATCAGCTCTTGGCGCTCATCTGAATAACGCTTGTGAACCTCGGCTGCCTGCTCAACTGATGCCTCCTCTATGGCCTGCATCTTTACATTGGCATCCTGCACGATATCCGGCAGCCGGTCGAATTGCCCCTTGAAGATAGCGCCCCAGCCGCTGGCAGTCTGCTCAATGATTACCATCGCCTTAGCGCCCCAGTTAGCCATGACTACGCCGAGGACCTCAAAAAATTGTGTCCCTTTTAAGAGCGCGGCCAGCAAGAAGTTAAAAACGGGTAATACACCCATGCCGACGACCTCTTTGAAATCGTCCAGCCGGTTTCGTGAGGTTTGGAGTTGTTGTGAAAAACCGGTCTCTCTTTCAGCCGCGCCCAGAAACTTTTTTGAGAGGGCATCTATAACTTCCTGTGAAGTGTTCGCATCTCCTATGAATGCGCCGAACTCGGTCTTAAGCGCTCTCATGCGACTGGAGTCACCATTTAAGATGGGACCAAGGAGTTCCAGGACTTGGTTGAAGTCCTTGCCTGACGCGGACGCTAACCCGAATGCCAGTTTTGTCGCCTGCATGGCTTGTCCGGCATCGCCTGTAATTCTGGTAAGCTTGCCAAGGGCCTCATAAGTGTCCGTATCTGAAAACCTGGTCAGGGCTTGCTGCTCTTGCGCGAACGCCATGA
The DNA here is from genome assembly GCA_026388155.1 of Elusimicrobiota bacterium. Classification (NCBI taxonomy): domain Bacteria; kingdom Pseudomonadati; phylum Elusimicrobiota; species Elusimicrobiota bacterium. Next base: position 94,062 of record JAPLKI010000007.1, on the reverse strand, counting down.
TGCGTTCTTTTTCCTTGCCAAAAGAGCCGCCGGTTGCTTCAACCGCAAACTGGAGCCGTCTTAAAGCGTCCTCTTCCCCTGAGGCCGCGTCTGCTGCGGACTTAAAGAAAGCCGCTATCCCGGCGACCGTGGCAAAGCCAGCCAACTGGTTCATAAGCTGGCCTGCCGCACCTTGGACCGCCGTCATTGATTGTGCTGTAGCGTTAACTTTGGGGGGGAGTGCCGTGAAGGCCTTATCGGCCCGCGTGGTGGATTTTTCAACCATGCCAGCGAACTTATCAGAGCGCTGCGCGGCATCGAGGAGTTGTTGGGAAAGCTTCTGAATGGCAGGGGACGCCTGATCCACGGCCTCGAATAGTATCTCGAAGCCAGCCATGATTAAGCCTCCTTGGGGATGGAATCAAGTGTGAAATTTATGATCTCAACGTAAAGCCCGACGGCCAGCGGATACTCGGCAAGGATTGCGTCTACCGGGACCGCGTCACGATCACCGTCACCAACGCCAATTTTAGGTGAAATGATTCCGTATAACAGCACTCGCCGGAACTGCGGCAACTTGGGATTGGCTATCAACTCATTTATGCGTTTAGCCAGCGCGTCTTTGCCCTGGCGGGCAAGGCTCCAGAAATCAGCGGTTTCATCGCCAAGAAACAGCAGCGGCACCCGTCGTATCCTGAACGCCAGGCCGCAGACCTCAACGGTTTTCTCTTTCTTCAACCGTTCCTTAAGCTCAGTTGCTGAAACAGGTTCAAGCATAATCAATACCCCGTTACTCCGTTCGTTAGGACGGCCTGCAGGCTGTAACCCAAGGCGGGGTCCAGCTCGGCCTGGAAGGCTACGGCTGAGCCGAACAGCCCTTCCAACGTGCCGAATGCATAGGCGGTATATTTGGCTTTCGGGATGCTCAACTCCAGCTTGCTCTTGAAAGCGTCCTCAATGATATCGCCGGTCAGAGCTAAATCAATGGCCTGCGGCAGGTTATCCAGGAATTTCTGCCGGTTGGCTTCGGTCTCAAAATATATTTCATAGCCGCCTTCTATCGCGAATCTGCCGGAGGATACTATGTCCTTCGGGTCTCTGGACTGGCTCAGTGTTCTGTGCGCTGCTGAGGCGTTATCAATGCTCAAAGTCCAGCTTTTGACGTCCTGGCTTAAAACCCCGTCCAGCTTAAATTCGGTCTGGAAGAACATCAAAGGTTTGGGTGTGCCAAATACCGCCGAGAAAGCTGACGTGGTTTCTTCGGTCTTAAACAGCACATCTGCCGCCACCTGGCCTTTGCCGTCAACCGAGCCGGCCATTGTCAGCTTCTTTATTACTGTGAGCGGATAGCGTTTGATGCCAAGCCCCCTGTCCACAAAATATGTGAATGACGGGAACTGCACCCTATTGTCAGGCTTGAAGGTATGCTTAAAAACTGTCGGCGAGTTGATAGCGTCGGGTTGAGTCGTTGTCACCTTGCCGAGACAGCCGAGTAATAGATCGCCTAAGGTGTCTGCTTCCAGGTCAATGGCAGGCAGCGTCCCGCCGCCTTCACGTATTCCAGTGGCGGAAGGGAAAACCTCTTTTGAGCCTCTGATTTTGTCATCGGCGATGAGCAGGGATTTATAATCCAGCAGCGCTTCAGCTCCGACCGCCAAAAACTTCTGCGGCGTGGCCTCGGCTATTCCCCGGGTGGCTTCTTTCTTGAATCCATATTTTTGATTTTCTGTTGCAAAAGGCATATTTTATCTCCTTCACTATTTACGGCTTGTGGTTTCCACGGTGAATACCAGAGCGGCCGCTGTCATATTGGCGTTGATGGTGGCGACCAGATTATCCTCTGGCGGCTCCCATTCAATCGCCTTCAGACTTGAGAACAGCACCTGCCCGTTGGGTAATGACAGCCCGCCCAGGTCCACGTTGTCTATAAGCAGCTCGGCTATTTTCTGCGTTTCCACAGTTTTTGTTTTGACTATCTCCTCACCGGGGCCGAACGATTTAACGAATACTATTCTAAAGCCGTAGACGATCCTGTAAGTCTGGCCGGTTGTGATGCGTTCAAGATTTGTCGCGGGTGCGGGTTTTACAAACACCGCTGGGACATTATTTACCAGATTTTCCAACGCCGGGAAGAACTCCAACGCGCCGATGGCGATAACCTTAAGGCCCAACTGATCGGCCAGGTTCTGGTCTATGAGCTCGACGATTCTGTCGGCGATAAGCGTTTCGTGCAGTCGTGGCGCAGGCATTAGAGTGTGCCTCCCGCCTGCTGCAGCGCTTCCAAAATACGCGACTGGAAGATCATCTGAATCCGTGGCGTTGCGCCCAATAACGCGGGTTTCAGATACGGCTGCGCCCTGAACCCGCGCCGCTTGATGGCTCTGGCTACCACAAACGCAAGCCGCTCATCGCCCAGTTTACGCCGCGCCCAGGTCCGTAAATCGCCTGACGGCGGCGGCATAGCGCCGGACCACGGGTTTCTGCCTTCTTCAATCACGGAGGCATAGGCCAAACCTGAGCCGACCTCGCCGGTTATCCGGTTGCCTTCTTCCGATACGTTCTGGGCTATGGAAACGCGCAGGAGTCCCCTGAATACAGGCGCGTAGAGCTTGGCATAGCTTTGCAGGAGAACCGCCGACTCACGCATGGCTCGCACAATAGCCCCGCGCAATCGCTGCGGCAGTTGCGGCAGGAGTTTGGTTATTTCGCCTTTCTCTTTCAACACAATGCGTATCACTTCTTCTCCTCCAGCGTGGCTTCCAGGTGGTGGTTCCAAAAATTCTTGACCCCGGTTACGGTAAACAGCTCACCGTCCGACTCGCGCATTACTTCGTAGTTCTCTTTTAGCTCGGTCGGATTCAGAAACAGCCGAAACGAGTGTTTAGGCGTTTGCCCCAGCACATTCCGGCTTGAGGCGGTGCCGCCCGGGTTGAACCGGGCTTTAACTCCGGTGGCGATTGCCTGATAGTCGAATACCGGCTGCCTGGTGCCGGTCGCAAACCGCTGGACAGGCTTGCGGATGGTAATATTCTCAGTCAAAAGCCGCGTTTCAATCATAGGGTGAATATCCTGAACCGCTTACCCAGCGTGTCCCATGCCCTGTCCAGTTCGTCGTTTAGCTTCTTGAAAGTGCGTGTCTGCGAGAAATCGCCTATATTCTCGCTGTCAACCAACGGCTCGAACCTGGCCGACAGCGCTGTCTTTGCTACTATGAGCGTGGCTATCTTCTGGACTAAAGCCGGGACTTTGGCATAGCCGTGAATGCCGCTAACGATTACATTGGCTATCCCATACGGCGTAAGATGGCTTTTAAGCCGTATGATTCCAGTTGCCTTTTTAAGGACGTAATCTTTCGGCTGGATTTCGTCGCCGTCTATCTCAAACGAGTCAATCTCAAGGATCGGGAAACAGTCCAGAAAAATAGCGTCGGAACCGTCGCCGTCTAAGACATTCGTGAACTGCTTAGTGCGGAAGCACATGCCTGAGCGCCGGTCAATCTCTTCGGTGGCGGCCTCTATCCACTCGGGAAGGATGTCTTCCTCCGGCACTTCACCGCCGGTCATCTTGGAAACGAGCGCTGGTGTCGTGTAGGCTGTCGGAATAACAGCCATGACCGCCTGTGAGAGTAAAGAGGCCAGCGTCGCCATCTTACACGACCCCCTTTCGCCGTCTGTCATACTCGGCCAGTTTATCCTCGAAGTTCCTGCTCAGTTCATCAATAGCCTCCTTGTTAGCCTTGCGTATTGACTCCCTGCGTTCCAATGAAAGTTCGCAGATGGCGGCGAAGTATTCAAAGAAAGCCAGCGCTTCGTTCAGCCGGGCATAGTTGTTTTTCAGGTTTTTGATGAACCGTGCGCGTTTAGCCTCCGCCGGAGTCAAAGGGCGCTGTGTTTTGTCAAGAAACACAATCGCCCTGGGCGCTTGCCCCGGTTGGTTAACGTGCAGAACGGCATTGTCGTTGTCCTCTGCCATGAGAGGTTATCTCCCACCCGTGCCGTCACCCGTGCCTGAGGTCTTTGACGCGCTTGTGTCCAGCGTAGGGATATTGGATGTCCCGTCAGTCCAATACGTTGTGGTGTCCTCGGCTTCAACCTTGTAGCTATAGGTCTGGCCGTCCAGCGGATAGGGCACTTGAGCGGAAGGCCTGCGGTTGGACGCATTGCTCGCGCTGTCGTCAAAACTTACCCGGCCCGTGCCTTTTGCGATAAGCGTTGAGTTGACCTTGAGCGCCTGCGCGGGGTCGAATGACGAGCCGGGCGCGCGGAAGATGTTGTAGCCGTTGGCGTTCGCATCCGAGACCGCGTCCCACGTTATATTGACCTTGTTGCTCGACACATCAAGAGAAAGATTCTGCGGAACGGTCGGGATAAGCTCGACGAATGCCATGTGCGGATTGGCTGTCATCACCTCGCTTATAAGATTGGAGGCGTTGCCCTGATCGTCCACGGCGAACAGGTAATACGTGAAGTCCTTGCCGTTGTCCGGGTCCAGTGGTGTCTGGTCCTGAAACGAAGTAGCGGTTGACAGGATTGCCGAGCTGACAGCGGAAACGCCGGCCGCCGCCAACACGTTCACTTTTGTGGGGATTGAGACAGGCGCATTGCCCGGCACGCGGTAAAGCTCATAATGGTCAAGGTCCTGCAGCACTCCCTGATAGCGCATAGCGATCCTGTTGCCTGCGGTGAATCCACCGGCTAACTCAGTCAGAACGCCGGTAGACAAATCAAGGTTGTAATGCGTTGACAGAGTCTTGGTAATCACAACAGTCTGCTTGACCACTGCTCCCGAAGCGTGTGGATAGAAAAGGCCGTCCGTGAGAGTGATGTCACCGGTAGACGTGTTTACCGCTTTAACGCCCACATACTCTTCTTTGTTGGTCACGCCGTCATCGATGAGTATCTTGGCGCCGACTATGATATCGACGGGAACCGGCGTGCCTATGTTTATGATGCGCTGGCCGTGAACCGTTGATGCCGTAAGCGTCTTCGTGTTGGATGACGCGGAGGTTCTTTCAAAGACGGTAAATGAGCCTGCCGCTATTGGGTCGAACTGTGTTTCATGAACGGCATTCGCCGCGCCGTCCGCAAGGTCGGGCGTGCCATCCGGGTTTTTAAGCAGCTCGCCACCTATAAACTCGTTTTTGGTTGGAGCCGTCCAGTTAAGAGTTATGCGCGTCTTGCCTTTCGGCGTCGGGCCGTCAATGAACTGGCTGGCCTGTATAAGCCCCAGGATAGCGGGCTCCGCCGACAGAATGTCGGCCGCAAGATTGCCTAAGACCTGTTGCGAAAGTTGGGATTCAAGAGTTGCCATATATTATTTCTCCTTTTTTTGACTATCAGACGTTGTTTACCGGAGTTCCCCCGGTGTATGCGCTAAAGCCGACATTGCCGGTTACAGTTATAAGCGTGCCATAAGCATTGATCGCCCCGTTGCCTGAATTCAGTGCGACATTGCCGGTGACTGATATGTTTGTCGCGGTTATACCGGCAGTGCTGACGGATTCCGTGGTTGTTCCCGACTCGCGGTAAAACCTGTTGTGCGCCACGATGCCGGTATACATTTTGATCAGGTACGTGATGTTGCTGGACAGAAGATGGAACTCGTTGTCGATTATGGCGACCCTGCCGTTGTTATTCGTGCCCGGACTGCCGTGAATGAGCGTGATATCACCGGAATAAGCGCGGAATACGCATCCCTGGATAAGCACAGAGTTCGCGCTGATGTATCCGCTCCCGCAGGCAGGCGCTGCTGAGCCCATATCACCCATAACCTGAAACTCGCAATCACGGATTACCGAGCCACCTACGGCACTTGAGCCGCACACCAGCCGTATCGCGGAAAATGCGCCCGTGGAAGCTGTGTGGCCGACCATGCAGATTCGTTCAAGGCGTGTCAGGCGGCCGCTAAGCGAGATATCGTTAGACGCAACCGCCCCGCGCCCCGAAAAGAAACAGTTGACCTTGAAGTCCCTAAGCTCAATATAGGTGCCATTCCCGATATGGCTGATTATCGGAACCGCCCCAAGGGCGGCATCGGCCTTGATTATTGTGGCGTTCATGCCCTGGCCTTTAAGTATCGTGTTATCCGGGATGTTCAAGGTGGCGTTAACAATGTATGTGCCCTCCCGCAAAACAACAGTGCTCGCGCCGGTATAAACGCCCTTGGCATTCAATGCGGTCTGGATATTCGCCGTGTCGGTCGCGGCCACTCCGGTAGGCGCTGGCACCACGGTTGTTGAATAACCGCCGCCGCCAGCTGGGGCTTGCCACGCCGCTGCTGTCGCGCTGGTCGCCGTCAAAACCTGTCCAGCAGAAGGGGCTGCCGGTACGCTGGTGCCGTTGACTTTTGAAACCGTGGGACCGGGATATGACCCGCTGAGGTCGCCGCTTGCCGTGCCTGTCGGTGTCCTTGCGTTGGTGTTTCTGGCATCGTTGTCGCCAACTGCGATGGGGTTGGCGGCCAAAGCCGGAGCTACGGAAAGCTTGGCGATGCCTTTGACCGTGTCCGACGCGTCGACCGGTGTCTGGTTTGTGGCATTGACGGTCACATCACCCGTGCCGTCTGAAGGCGAAATCGTCATATTTGTTCCGGCGATGATCTTTGACACTGAGGTCTTGGCCGAGTTTGAGACCGGAACCGAAATTGCTGGATTGGTCGCGGTATTGCCGCTGTCAGTATAGGTGGCGGTGGATTCGCCGGATACGGAAGCCAGAAACTTCTCCTGGCCGGATGCTGTGGACTTATAAATCTTGTAACCGGTTGCGCCTTTGACCGTTTCCCACTGGATGATGACCGGCAGCGGTGTTACCGGTTGGGTAACCTGCGCTTCTACGATTGCCGGTATTGTGCCTTCGGTAGTCTCGCCTGCGGTATTGACCGCTGTTACCTTATATAAATAAGCGGTATTGCCCGACAGGTTGGCGCCGACCCCGCCGCTGCCAAGAGTAGCGATTAGCGTTCGGGGTGGCCTTAACAGTGCTTGCTGGACGTGCGCATCGATAGAGTCCAGGTTCGCGTTCGCGCCCTGGCCCCAGTTAAGGTCGCCGGTGTCACGCTTGGACAGTTTAAGTTTATCGCTTAGAGTCTCAGCCATATTCAATCATCCTAAAAGCCATAAGGCTCGCTGCCATAGGGCGCTTCGCTCCAGCCTCTCACGGGTGCGCCCCAAGGGCGGGTATTAAAAGGCATCAGATCAAAGCCGCCGGGATCGGGTTGGCCGTATGGCCCGACACCGAATAAGCCATCGCCCCAGCCGGAGTCTTCAACTGCGACCATGGTGTAAAACCTTGTCGGGCCCGCGTCAGGCTCATGGTCGTCATAATGGAATACTCCCGTGCCCAAAGTTTTCTCATCGGCTATTCGCCGGCCTAATTCATTCTTGACTGCCGATTTATAAAGCCTGAACCCGCGTAACCGGCGGTTTGCCTTAAACTCCACCGGGTAATCGGACCAGGTAAGCCGTATATACGTCGGCTCCACTTGCGCCACCCTGAAATTGGGCGGCGGTGGCAGGGGGAAAGGATGTGCCACTGGCTATCTCCTCTTTTTTTCCTTCCCATTCGGTTTTGCCGGTGCGTCTGCGGGTAATTCGGCATATCCCATTTTAAGCAGCCGGTCTCTGGTTTCCGGTAATTTAACCTCGCAGAGTCCGTCCACGACCTCAACAGTGCCTTCTGCGTAAGAGGCCTCAATGACCGGCGCGTCCTTAGTGCCGAACGGTGGATACAGTTTTTTTAGCCTGAACATCCGGCCTCCTTACAGGGTCACACCGGCCAGCCTTGACGCCTTTATGTCATTGGCCAGAACCAGCGTGATGTCCTCGAAGATGTCGAACTCGCTGCCCTGTGAGGATTTCTGCGCCAGGCGCAGCATCTTCAAGGGGGTAAGTTCCCCGACCCAGATGGCGCTTGTGTCCAGCACGAAGATGTCTGTGCAGTTGGTGGCTGTGCCCTGCGTTTGTGCGTCCGATATCCAGATGGACCGGAAAATCGGGATGCTGTTATAGTTCTGCAAGCGGAAGCCGCCTTTGACTTCCATTGTGTCCGTGAACCGTTGCTGTGCCTGGAGCAGGCCGTTCAACTTGCGGTTGGCCTTCTTGGACATTATCAGCATGCTGGGATTGCCGCGGTTTAGGTCAATGGCCGCATCCAGGAGCTCAAGGCTCAAAGGCGCGCCGTTTGCTCCGGCAACCGCCACCTGGCCGGTTGGGATGAGCTTCCTCATGCCGTTAAACTGCTTCGGGTTGGCAACCGCGTCGCCGTTGATGAGCGCGTTCTCTTCCGAGTCGCGCACGTTCTGCAGGCCGCTCTCAACCTCATCAGCCTCTACGTCCAGGAGACTCTTACCCACGGCCTGGAGCTTGCGCGTAATCTTGCGGCGGTCCAGGATGGTCTGGTAGGGGAAGGACTTCGGGATGACACTCCCCTGGGTTTCAGTCGGTTCCTCCGTGTCGTTTACGAACCCGGCGCCCGCGCCACGGGAGGTCCGCTGGTTCAGTATCCACGCGGAGCCTGCCCCCGGCTTGCGGGGTAGATTCACGCGCAGGGGGTTGTTGACTTCAATGAGTTCCTGCAGCACCTTGTCAATCATGGGCTGCTGCATAGTGCCGCCCGCGCTGGCCATGTCTAACGCCTTCTTCAGTTGCTCTAAATCATTCATTACGTGTTCCTCCTATTTGCTTTCCCGAACCGCCAGCACCGCCCGGAGCTTTTTCTCCGGCGATAGGCTGTCGAATTGCTTTCTTACTTCGTCGGCCTCGATATCCGACTGGATGAGGCCTTTCCGCAGGGTCGGGATGGCTTTGAGCGCGGTTTCCACCTGCCTGGCGACCTCGCCCGCAACCAGTTTCGCCAATTCGTTCGCGTCGATTGTCTTGGCGGTCACCGGATTGGCGGGAACGGTCTCCCCGGCCATCTGCTTGAGCAGGGTTTTAGCCTGCTGAGCTATGCTCCCGGCCTGGCCGCCCAGGGATATCAGCTTGTCCAGCAGGACAAACGCCGGTTCGAGCCGTGCTTTCATGATGCCCGTATCGGTTTTATGGATTTCCGTCGGCTTCTGCGCCTGCGCCTGAGCGAACGCGTCGGCGGCTTTGGGCTTTTCCTCCGGGGCAGGTTTGTTTGCTTTGGCGGCCGCAGGTTCCGGCGCAGGCTGTTCAGCGGCCGGCGGCGGCGTTGGACTACCGTCTTGCGCGGGTAATTCCTCTATGATCACTTCATCTGGCATTGTCTTGTCTCCTTGTTCTGCTGTTTTGTTAAGGGCCTTCGCTATGTACCACCCGATGGCCTTGGCCTCGGGATTTGCGGGAACCGACACAAGCGATACTTCAACCAGGCTCATGCGCTGGATCACGTTGACCATGCGGTCGTGCTCCGGAGAAAACTTGCGCTCCCGTTCCAGCACCTGTCCGCGAATGGAAAATTTATTAAGGACGCCCTCTTTGATCTTCTGGATGATGTCCTGCTCGGTTTTTGAGATGAGCGCGTCTATCAAGAGGCCATGTTGGTCAAACTCCACCTTGGTCACTTTGCCGATTGGCAATTTCATATCGTGGTTAAGGAGTACGGTGGAGTTCTTGAGCAGGTCGAGAGATGACGCTTTCAGGGCATCCTCGGTTATGATGTCGCCCTGTAAATCAAAATCGGTCGTGGCAGCATAGCCGACCACATGGAACTCACCGGCCTCCTCGGCAAACTTCAAGACCTGGACCGGAAATGAGAAGCCGATTTTTTCCGTAAGCATCGTTTGTGTTTTCATATTTACCCAAAACAAAAAAGCGCTGCCGGTCCCTGTTACAGCGGGACCAACAGCGCTTCGACTCAGTTCGACAGCGCTAAAAGATTATTGTTCCTTCAAACTCTGCATGTCCTTTACGAGCACAGTCTCATGCTTCTTAACCCGCACAAGCCGTCCGTCCTGATAATGCACTTCCAGTGTGCCGTAGAAACGTTCCCGTCGGAGCTTCGCTGTAAGCTCCTCGAATTTTGATTCCAGTGTTTCCGGCGCTCGCGTTTCTGCCATGTCTAAATTCTAATGCATCGGCTGCGGTTTGTCCATAAACTGTTTAACCAGTTTATGCCGTCTTATTGCTGACATCGGCCTGCTCTATATCGGCCTCATGTGATTTCTCCAAGTAGAGATTCAGCGGCTTGAGCGGGAAGTTTGAAACAAGGAGTTCGTATTTATGACGCACTCCCAATTGGTGCATGCCGGTCCACAAGGTTTTTACGCGATAAGTTTTGAAGCCTTTGAATAGCCCCAGTTTTTCCAGTTCGTAACTCAGGATGAATTTCCCTTTAATGCTTTTGAGCGCCGGGATTAAATCTTCCTCTTTGAAGAATTTACCGCCGTGGTCTCCCCCCTCCTTGGGCCAATGAATGGGATAGGGCGGGTCAAGGTAGAAAAACGTATTGTCGCCATCGTACTCTTTGAGAATATCCTGCCAATCCCAGGACCGCAGTGTTACGTTCTTAAGCCTCTCCTGTATGTCGGGCAACTTAAGCGGCAGTTTGATGTGATAGCCCTCTCCGTTTCTGCCCGTTCTAACGCCTTCCCATGTGTCAGACCTGCCCCAGTAGGTCGCCTTGTTCAGATAGGCGAAACGGTAAAACCGTTCCCTCGGCGTTTTGGGCTGGCTCTCAAACAGCTTCCGGGCCCAGGTTCTGTGTATGACCCAGTCCTGCTTTTTTAACCAGTCTAAATCTTCCGGCGTCATGCTCTTGATGAACCGATATGAGAATATAAGGTCGGAATTAACGTCGTTGATTATTTCAGCGTCAGACCGCTTCTTATGGAAGAACACCTGCGCGCCGCCGCAGAATGCCTCAACAAATGTTTTGTGTTCCGGGATAAGCGCCAGGATTTTCTTGTAAAGCCGGTATTTGCCGCCTGGGCTTTTGAAAGCGCCATGCACTTTCTCTACATCAGGCGCGTCCTCAAGCTGCGGTAGAAATGACGGTGCCTTGTCCTCCATGCCTTCCGGCTCGGGTGTTAGGTCCTTCTCGATGTAGAGGTTAAGCGGCTTCAACGGGAAATTGGAAGCCATCATCTCCGTGACCCACTCCTGGTTGCCGCCCGGGCCCCGCATCTGGTTCCTGCGTTTAACTATGTAAACGTTGTAGCCCTTGAACACTTTGGCTCGTTCGGATGGATAGGAGATTATCCACTTCGCCTTAAGGCCCTTAACGGCTTTCAGAAAATCCTCTTCCTTGAAGCCAAAGTCAAAGAGGTTGAATTTGCCGGGATATGGCGGGTCCATGTAGAAAAACGTCTCCGGGCTGTCATAGTCCTTAAGCACCTGCAAATAGTCTTTATTGGTGACCGCCACGTTGCGCAGCCGCTCTTGTGCGCGATCCACGGTATTCGGGAAGTCTATTTTTACGCCTTCGTTGGCGGGGTTAAATGAGCCGCCTCGCATTTTGCCATAGGATGACCGGGTCAGATAGAATGATTTATAGAAGCGGTCGCGGTCGGTTTCCGGCTTCATAGCTTTAAGACGTTCGTGGGTCTCCCTGAGGATTTTCCATTCGCGTTTTGCCAGCGTGTTACTATCCTCCGGGCTGTGGTCCCGGATAAATTTGTGCATGAATGCAATCTCCGCGTCGCGGTCGTTTAATGCTTCCTGTGGTGATGGGTCCTTGGCGTAGAGCACCGCCGCCCCGCCTGCGAATGGCTCGACATAGGTGCGGTGGTGCGGGATATATGAAGCTATCCGGTGCGCCAGATAGCGCTTGCCGCCGTAAGAGCCGAATGCCTGGCGTACGCCCTTCTCTGCGTCGTTAGCATAGTCCGCCTCTGCGGCATCCTCCGCAATCATAGCTAGGGTCTGCTCCTGCAACGCGTCTTGAATGGTATGCTGGAAGCCACGGCGGGTCATCTCCAGCTGGACTACGATATGCAATGCCAGGATATCCTGCGCGTCCCAGTTTGTAGTCGAGTCAAATATCTTGTGCCCGCCCAGCAGCATGGCCCACGCCCTGTGCAGGATGAAGTCCATAGATAAAAGTTCTTGGTCCGGCAGCTTGGCCGGGTCCGAGCGGAACAACTCGCCGTAATCCGCAAAGTCAATTTTTACTATTTCCATAATTATTTCTCCTCGAGCACCGAAACAAAGGTGCATCTGCAATTTGGATGCGCAGGCAATACGTCGGCTGCCTCGTCCAATGCCATGATCTTGCCAAGCTTCTCACCGGGCGCCGTCTCGGCCGCATCTGCGCACTCAAGACACGCGTCGCCCGCGAGCAGCCATTGGACTTTTTCAACTCCGGCCTGCTTAAGCGCGTCCAGATTGCCTGCATTATATGCGCGGTTTGCCTCTGTGCGGGCTATTACCTCAGCCAGAACGTCCTTGCCGATTACACGGGTGCTCGTCCCCCGTATGATATTCCCTTCGGCATCTGTGACCGGCTTGACTGTAATGGACTGGCTGCCGACCCAGTTCTCAATGCGCCGCATAAGCTGTGGGATGGTTTCATTGGCCGTAATTCCTGCCGATAGTTCTTCACGGAGGCGGGCGGCCATCCCACCCGCTAAATCACCTGCCAACGCGGCTGCCTCGCTTTTGATTTTCTCCTGTATACCGGGGCTTAGGTCATCTACGCTTTCAAGCCCGTCTCTCTGTGCCGCTAAGGCAAGCCCCTTTCGCGCGGCCTCCAAAGAGAACCTCTCTATGGTTCTGGCGATGCCGTCCTTATCAACCAGCTGGAGCAGTATCTCTAAATCACCTTCGCGCTTGATGCCCGGCAGTTTTGCTTTGACCGCGTCGCCGATCTTGCGGAACATTGCCCTTACAGCCTCAACAAACTTGTTCTCAAGCGATACGATGGCCCGCGTGGCGTTGGCTATGGTCTCACGGGGATTCAGCGATTTCTGCATCTCCGGCATCCTGGGCGCTACTATCCGGCGCACTTCATCCGGGCTGAACACACTGTTTTGCAGGTAGATATTGAAAATCTCGGCCTGGTCTTTCTCGTCTATGGCACGCTTATTGAACTGGAACGACCAGTCGTTGATGCCGAATCCCTGCCGGATGACATGCTTTGTCAGCTTCTCAGCCAGCCGCATCTGGAAGGGTGAAATAGTTTCATCATAAAACGTGGCTGTCTGTTGGTCACCGCTGCCAGCACCGATGTTGCCGGTCTCGATGATGGATACCTTGCTCGGCGGCACACCGTAGACCGCCAGTATCTCGTTTCTGGTGAACTCACGGAGTTCCAGAAACTCCATGTCCTTCTGTGTCGTGCTTATCTGCTTGAACTCGATGTCGCCCTCCATCACCAAATCCGAATGCGCCATATCCGGATTCTTTACTCGGGCTTCCATATATTCGCGATTACGTTCCACCTGCTCCGGAGTAGCATCCTTCATTATGAACGCGCCCCGGATTTTCGCGCCGTTCAGGAAGAACGCCCGATTGTATATCTGCGCGTATTTATCAACCGTCACCGGCAGGATCAATGAAGCCAGCGGGGAAAGGCCGTAGAGGGTAGCCCCCTTGGTTCCCAGTTTGAAGTGAATAACTTCCCTGGGTGTAAATTCGACCTTTCCCGGCTGGCTCCTGGGGACTTGGATATAACCAGTAATGGTGCCGTGTTCATCCGCTATAACCCGCATAGTGGTCGCGTCAAGATTCCATAACTCTCTGGGCTTGCCGTCCGCACCGTAGACCACCTCAAGAAACGCGTTGCCGAACACATACACGTCACGGGCGATATCGTCCAGTATTTCCAGGAGGGTGTCGTTGGGATTGCAGTTGGCGAAGAACTCCTGCAGAAGTTCGGCGTTATTGGAGTCGGCATTGGCCTTTGCCGGCGACAGCGAATACCCCCGGGCGGTGACCGCCTTGCAGATGACGCCGACCACAGCGCGGACCCAGGAGGTTTGCTCATACATCATGTTGAAAATTTCGAAGTCTATATCCGGCAGGATGCCCTCGGTCGACGACGGCAAGCCGGTCACATAAGAAATTATCTGCTTTGACGATTTTTCAACCTCGGCGCGTATCACGCCGCCGAACAAAGCCTTCACAAGTCTTTCCCTTATGCCCATAAGCTGTCCCCTTTGGAAATTAAAGCGGAGTGCCGGAACCGCCCCGACCCCTTGAGTGTGGGACACTCAAAGCTCTCTCTTGAGCCCTCCTCCGCATCTATCCACCACTTTAGGTCGCACTTCTTTGGATAACTGCTGCGCCAGTTGAATGGCGATTCCTTGAGCAGCGCCTTCATAAGTTTGTGCGAGCACATGAATTTGCAGTATCTGAACTGAAAGCCCGATATTTTGGTCAGCCCGATGCTGCGGGTGAACCCGTTGGCTCTGGTCCCGTAGCGGGTTATCAAAAGCCTGGGATGGACAACCTCTCCATCCGCTGTGCAGTAGAACTGGCTCTTGATAAATCCGCCGTAAAGCCAGTTCGCCGACTGGTAAACGTAACCGGGCTTGCCCCGGAGTCCGTCGGCCCAACTGAATAATACGTGGACACCGGGGAAGTCCTGCTTTATCCGCCGGCAGCAATGCTTCAAAAACATGCTCTCGGTATTGCGGGGCATTTCGTCCAGCACACAGAACCTGTTCAGCTCCAGGTAATTGTTCACGCCAAGCGACGGGAATAGCCTGCGGATGGTATGCATCGGCCGCGTGCCGAAGCCCCATAGCGCAACGCCAACCAGTTTCTCGCCTTTGAACAGGCCATATGTTATCTTCGTTATGGGCGGGCAGATGACGGCGTAATGATGCGCCGCAACAAAATCCCGCCCCGTTGTGTTGGCGATGGGAGTTACGGATAAAATTTCGGCAGTGCCGTTCAGTTTAGATGTATTCATCATGCCGCCTGGAATCCCCCACATAATATATTCGCGGCACTACGCGCTGCGTCTCAAGTGCCTGAATGGCCAGCCATAACGCGTCCAGCATATCCTCAGAGCCGTGGGGGAAGTGGAGCAGTTCTTCTTCAAGTTGCGTTAGCCAGGCCATGCCGTTCGGTTTTGGCAGGCGTATAGCGCCGTTCTCAAAAAGCGGGGTTAAGCCGCGTAACCTGGCATGCTTATCATCGGACGCGTTTATAGTCTTAAGCGGCATATGCTTGGTCTCTTCGTCCGTACGCAGCGACTCGGCAAAGGCCGCCTGATAGCCATTGGATTCAACCGCCATCAGACATGGGTGGTGCTGGTGAAATACCCGTTTAGCCGCTTTGAGTTGCTCATTAAACGGAATCCTGTCACGGTAGGCGTCAATGACGTATACATTCCCGGCTTTGTCCTTGCCGATGACGCAATAAGCAAATCGTGAACTGCCCTCCCGCCTGGAGATAGCCAGGTCGATGCCTACGAACACCGGAATTCCCTCCGGCACGCGGTCATACCTGCCGGAATCAAGCCACGCCGCCTTAAAGTCAGAGCCCTCCTGGCCGGATGGATCATTGAGATACAGGCAATTGTAGGAGCTCGTGCCCAGTTGTGCTTTAAGTTGGGCGAGTTTTTTATTGCTGAATTTCTCAGGGAGCAGAATGTGCTGTTTGCCGGACTCGTCCAGCCATTCCGCCGCCAGATCTATAATCTTCCAGTTGGCGAATCCGGGCTCGGATTTCAGGAATCCGGCGATGTCGTCAGTATGCCAGCGGGTCATGACCACGATTATCTGGCCGCCGTCATCCAGCCGGGGTAACAGGTCCTTCTGGAACCAGGTAATTACTTTCTGCCGCTGGTTCGGCGTTTGTGTGTTTCTGTTGCTGCAAGGATCATCCACAATAACCAGGTCTGGATGCTGGCTGACAACAGTTCCTAACACCGAGGCCACCGCTATGGACGGCTCTTTGCGTATTTCAGTGCGCGGGATCTGGATGCGTTCCTCGGTCCATGTATCGGCTGTCAGGTCCCAGTGGCCGTATTGCTCGCGGAATCGCGCGCTTTGGGTCAGGTGCCCTTTAATCTCACGCAGGAAGCCTTTGGCGTTGTCCAATACTTCGTTGACCAGTAGAATCCGCAGGTTGTGGTTCTCTGTCAGCCGGAACAATGGGTAGGCTATGGTGCAGGAACTGGTTTTAAGATGGCCGACCGGAGCCAGCAGCAGAACGTACTGCTCGCGGAGCAAAATATCAAACCACGACAGATGCAATTCGGTCAATTGGGTGTAGCCAAGCACCTCTTTTGCGAAGAAATACAGGTCTTCAAGCCGTTGTTCGTGGTCTTTCATAGCCCCATTTTTCCTGTGCGAAGAAAATGGCCGTTTGTGCGAAGAATGGACGAAGGATTTTCCATTGAGCGGTTTCGTACAAAAAATATATGGGTATGTCCCTTTTGAACGTGCGAAATAAATTCTTTTGGGGAGCATACGCGGTTCCGGTCTGGATTTTTACGCAAATTTTCCGCGCCTTGTCGCGGAGTGCTTCTCCGACGAGAAAAGCCTAAACATAATCGCGCATTATGTTTAGTGAATACGGCGTTAAACGGCGTCATTCCCGTCCTTTTTGTGCTCTCCGGGCTCTGTCTGCGCCTCAGGTGGTTCCTGCGCTCCGGGTTGTTTAACGGGCTCGACGCCCAGGCCTTCAGCAGAAGCTTTTTCTCCTGCTGATTTATTGTGAAGGAACTGCCGCACAGTGATGCGGAGTTCTTCCGACTTCTCAAGTACTCGCTCCGGGACAGCGTTCCTTCCTGTGAGCATTCCGAACTGCGCCTGGCGGTCAAACAGCTCGCCCATAACGGAGACCAGGTCGCGTATTGTGGCCTCGGACAGTTTCCGTTTGATTTCTTTGAGCGCCAGGAAGATGATGTCCCACGCTTCGCGGGTGAGGCGGGTTTGTATTCTGGCGGCAGCGGGGTTGGGGCCTTGTTTGTCCGGCATAAATCTGGCCGCGTTATCGAGCCAGTATTTGACAGTGGACTTTTCAACTCCAAGCTCCCTTGCGATGGCGCTGAGCCGCGCGCCGCCCTCGAATTTCGTGATCGCGGTATGGATGGTTTCATTTGAGTGTTTTTGCGGACCCTTGCGTTTCATCGTGATAATCCCGTTTCAATTCCCGCCTAACCTTGCGGTGATACTCGCGGATATACTTGCGCCGCCAGGGGCGGATGCAGGTTCTGTGGAGTTGCTGATTCGGGAAAGAGGGTCGAAACCTCTTCCCGCAGTGCTCGCATACTCGCGGCTCATACCGGCCTTGATCTATTTTGGACGCTTTCATGTCAAAAGTCCATAAACTGTTTAACCAGTTCATGCCCCCTCCGGTTGCTTTACGTCGAGAACGCTGGACGCGCCGTCCGCTTTATGAATCCGGTAAACTCCGGCTCTTAAATGTTCCCAGACCTCTGCCTGCGGCCAGACCGCGAACGTCTTATTGCGCCGGACAGCCACCGCGCCCGATGTTACCTGGATAAACCGGACTTCTCCCGGCTGCCGGATGGCGACAATATCAAACGCGCCGAACAGATCCCGCGCGCAGAATACTATCCCCCGGCCCGGCAGCCAGCCGGGCTTGCCGAATGTGCGTTCTACCAGATAGCCCTGGCTCTTGAGGTAATCCGCGACCTTTTTTTCGTGTAAGTTTCCCTTCGCTCTGTTATTCATCGCTCCTCCCATGCTGACGCAGCAGACGCAGTCCCTGTATATCCCCGTCACGCGTGTGCGCGCGCGTACGCGCGTAACGGGTTAACCGGAAGCTGCGTCTGCTGCGTCTGCAAAAGTTAAAAAAGCCCGTAAAAATAAGCGTTTTCATAGTATCGTCCCTTGGACCTCTTTGCCTTTCAGCCCGATTCCTTGAAACGCGCGATTGCCCTTACGACCCGAACGCCGTCTTATAAACCCGCGTTTATCAAGATCATCAGAGAACCGCCGCTTTGTCCCCGCATATTCGCCGCACTTCTCGGTCCACACCTTCCATGACGCGAAGAGGTCGTCTGTGACGGCCTCGGCATTGATGTCACGGACACATTCGTCGTCAATCCATCTTCCCAGTGCGTCCTCGGATTCAAGATACTCCTCCGTGGCCGACACCACGCTGGTGGGCGGTTTAAGTCCCGTTTTTTGCCATTCAAGGCAGCCGTCCAGCATCCAGCGCAGTATGCCGTCTCCTTCGGCCAGCAGCCGGTCTGACAGCGTCTGGTCACGTTTCTCCGGAGGGATAGTGACGGTAAACGGCACCAGATGCAGCCTGCGCCGCATTGCCTCGTCTACGTCGCGGATGGCGGGCTTGTTATTGCCCGCGATGATAAGCTTGAACTGCGGTTTGTACTCGAAGAAATCCTGCCGCATGAATCTGGCCGCGATTTTATCTCCACCCGTTAACGATTTTATTTTGCTTTCGGCCCACCGCTTTCCCTTCTCGACTTCAATGGAAGTGACGAGCCTTGCCCCCCGCAGCCCGGCCAGATCTGTGGGATGTTTCTCGTTTTTGTTTTCCAGGAACGTGTCTATTGGCGCGCTTACGGCATAATCGCCCATTACAGCCGACAGCGTGTTCAGGAATACCGATTTTCCGTTTGCGCCGGTGCCGTATAGAAAGAAGAGCGCGTGCTCCGTTGTGACGCCGGTAAGCGCGTATCCCGCCATGCGAGCGAGATATCGCTGGAGTTCCTCGTCCCCGCCGGTGATATCCGCCAGGAACCTAAGCCAGGTCGGCGCGTCGCCTTGCGGCGTGGCGGCGGCTATCTTCGTCATGTAGTCCGCCCGCGCGTGCGGTTTCAGCTCGCCAGTGCGTAAGTCCGTACCGGCGCCGAACGCGTTGAGCTGCCACTGGTCGCGGTCCCAGATATCCATGCCAGCGGCGTGCTTCCTGTCGGCCCGGGCGAGCCGCTCAACGGCGGCCACCGTGCTCGCGCTTGCCACCTTGGCCGCGATATTTGCCTTCTCGCAGCTGGCTGACGCTTCGCGGCAGACTCGCCTTGAGAGGTCAAACGCCTTGAGCGTCGTCTCCCTGAGCCAGCGCGCGCCGTCCCAGTGCAGCCAGTGTCCCCACGGGGCGACGTAACGCCAGTCGTCGGCGTATTTGGAAGTGAATTTGAGCGCCAGAGCATCGTCAGTGAAGCCGGGCGGAACCGGTTCGTCTTCATCATCCCGCGCGGCCGGAGGATAGCGGCTTATGCTCGCGGCGATGTCGTTTACCTCTTTGTCCGGCAGCGGCGGGTCGCAGCGTTGCATATTTATGGCCGCAAGCGCCGCTTTTATCTCGCCGGCAGACATGCCGCGCCTGCGCATCGTGCCCGCAATACTGGCAAGTGTGGAGTTCCGTGTGCCGTCCCGCAGCGCGCCGGTCAGGCTCGGCGGCTGGACTGGTTTGCGCGTGAGGGCGAGAATCTCCTCCGACATGGCCGATAGATGCTCTTCCGCGTTGTTCCACTCGTATGCCTTCCCGTCTATCGTTGACCCGGGCGCGACCACGTATCCGCCGTCCGCTTTCAGATCCACGCCCGGCAGCAGGCCGTTCCTGCTGCGCAGCCCGCCCTCGGGACAGACGTAGTAGAGATGCCAGCCGCCGCTGGGCGTCAGGACTTTGAGCGTTGGCGGCAGGCCGCCATTCAGCCCGGCGGCAGACTCGCGGCCTTTCGCGCCCTTTTTGACGTCGATGTCTACGGCGGCGATGCCGGACACCACGCCCGTTGCCAGGCCGATATTCGCGTCCGGATTGCGCTCCCACCATTGCTGTATGGCCTCAGCCGAGGTGGTGGCATCCTTGAATCCGTTGCGTGTAATCGGTTTCTTGCCGTTGGGCTCCAGCGGAAAGACAGGCCAGCCCTGCTCAGCGAGGCTGAGGGCCCATTTAAGCTTGCTCATGTTCGCACCTCGTAATCCTTGTCCACCGTCCCGTGCGCGGCCAAGCCGCGCGCGTGCATGGGCCACCAATATGTCCCGGTATACTTACCGAATAACCCGCGTTCACCGTAGTCCTTGAAATGGCCCCGACAGATGTGAAGCGCGGTGTCGCCGATTCCCACATTTCCGGTCGCCTGGCCGCGTGTCACTGGCCTGGACGGGTCTATGACCAGCGTGTGGTGACGGAACAGCGGCGGTTTCCCCCTACGCTCGCGGGCGCGTCGTAGCGCATCTGGTATCGGCGGGCTTTTGGAGATTGGGACGTTCTTGCAGTGCATGAGCGAAAGCGCCAGCCAGCACGCCCGTGCGCCGATGGCCATGCTCCCGCCGAAGTCATCCTGGCGTTTCCCCATATATGGCGGACGGAGCATATAGGCGAAGCCGTTGTTTTCACCGGACGGCAGCAGTTCGCCGTTGTGGCCGACCCGCCATGCTATAACGCCCAGGATGTGCGGCAATTTCCCCGGCTCCATTACTTGCGTGAAAACCATGCCCATCACGCTCCACCGCGTTTCCCGCCCTGGATTTACCCCGGATTCCCGGTATTTATCTAGAATCGGCTTTGCGTCTTCCGGTCCGATCAGTGTCAGGTCCTCGGCGGAGCAGAGAACGCCTATTCTCAGCCTGCCGTTCCGGTACTCGCCGCTGGCCGGATCGAGTATTGTTTTGGTCTCCGCGAGCCACTCGAACCACATGCCCGGCATGGTGGGCGCGACATTGGGACAATTCGCGCTCATATTTTCATCGTCCATCATATGCGCCTGAAAGTATTCCCAGACGTTCTGGTTTTTAACGACGAAAACGGTACGGAACGCGCGAAGCATCCGTTCCCGGGGGACCCCGCCTCCGGGCCACTCCCTGGGTATTTCTTCCGACATCAAAATGTCGTCGATGAACATAATGCCTCCCTATGGCGTCAGAATGGGATTTCTTCGCCGTCGGAAGACTTGCTAGGCTCCGGCGTAGGCTGTTTGTGCTTAAGCATTTCCCTTGCGTCTTTGAAAGCGTCCTTGCGAGGGGGCGGTGTGGATGCGGGCTCAGGATGCCGTTCCGTGTAAACATCTTCGATGACGTTCTTTTCGTTGGTGTAGGTTCGCCCGTTGGCGACCTTGTCATAGGTCGTCACGCCCAGGAGCGCGCGAAACTGGCGGCCCTGCAGGTCTGACTCCTCGAACGAAAACTCGCCGTCGTATTGCATGCCGACGGCATGAAGGAAGTGGACGGCCATGCCGTGCCCCGGATTCGGTTTCTCGCCGTTGCCGCGCGGAATCCAGACAACGTTGTGCCACACGCGCTTGCCGAAATGCTCGCCCTTGTCGGCTATCTCGCAGATCAGCTTGGTTCTGGGTGTGCCCGGGTTCTTGCCGCTCTGGGTGACTTCCCCGTCCGAATAGTCGGAAATCTGCAACGTGTAGATTCCGCGCGGGGCCGGCTGGAACTTCGCCTGGCCGCCCTGTCTGGGGCTCTCCGCACCGGCGTCGCCTTTGTAATTTATTCTCGCCATGATTATTTGCCTCCTTTGGCCTTTGTGGCCGGTTTCTTTTCGAGCGTTTTCGCGGGCTCACCTGCTTCGGGCATCGCTGCCTTCTCGGTAAATAGCGCCGCAAAAGACTTATATGGATTGTCGCCGTCGAGCTTAATCGTCTTGTCACTGAGTTCCTCGACGCGTGAACCCCAGCGTCCAGCAACTCCCCCCTGAAACGTCAAACAGTATTCTGTCTTGCCGCCGACCTCGCGTTTGAATGTGTAGCCGATCATGTCTGCGGCAAAGGCCAGCTTGTCGCCGCTCTTGCCCGGCACGTTAATGCCAGCGGGGGTGATGACCTTGTTGTTGTCGTCGAGTTTTGGCTCGCGCAGGTGGGCATTGAGGATGAACAGCTTGCCGCTCTTCTTGAAGAGATTAATCATGCCGTCGATGCGCGCTCCGAGCTCGCCCCAGAGAGAGAAGCCATCGACTCCTGGCAGCCGGTCCGTGATCTTGGACAGCCCGGCTTTGTTGGCTATCTCATCGCAGATGTTCTCTACGAGAGTGTCGATTGTGTCAATAACGATTACCTCAATAATCGGGTCCTTAATCGCAACCAGGAGTGCCTCGCGGAAATTATCCAGTTTGGTCTTAACGATATTGCCGTGAGCGTCAACGACATCCTCAATATCCTCGATGCGGCCATCTATATGGTCGGCATCACCGCAGTCCATATTGAGAACGTACGAGTTGGGGAATGAAGCAGTGAACTTGCTTTTCCCGGTCTTAGGGTAACCCACTATGATGCAAATGCCGGACTTTGGCATACCTGTCTTTTTCTTCTTGCGCGCGCTCACCAGTTGATGGGCGGGCGGCGGAACGGTCTGTGTCTGCGCTTCTTGTTTCTCTGTGGTCATGTGTGGTCTCCTTGTCTTATTTATTCGTGAATGCTATTTTGCGCATCATCAAAACCCAAGTGGTGACGCAGGCTTCTTTTTCGGCTTGGGCAGTGCGGGCACCATCTCGGGCTTTCCGGCGCTTGAGAACGTTGGCGCACCGATTAGCTTGATTTCATTGCTACGCACCATGTTGAGGGCGGTGATGAAGCCCAAGATTGCGGCGGCCATATCAGTGACAGGTCTGGCTTCGCTTTCGTAAGGCGGTTTTTTTGAGAAGCGTACGATCTCGGCCCATGCGATCTTGATGTCGAACATTTCCTCTACGGCAGCAGCGTAACCGGCGACCTGATAGGCATATTCCGAACCGTAGAACCCGCTGCTGGTTTTTAGATCCCCAATACCCCATCCGCCTCGAACCTTTGAGTAACCCAAGAAGTCCAGGCGGCCGCCATAACGGTGTTTGGCGCTGGCGACGGCGACCTCGGTGGCGACGACCTCGATGTCTGATTGGAGGCGGTAAGTCTTGAAAGCGGAGACCGGCTCATTAAGTTCCTTGGGGTGTCCCTCCGGCTCGCGGCCGAGGATGATGGCCTCAAAGGCGTCATGGCACTTTGAGCCCAAGTCTGCGGCATCCTTGGCCATGCGGCGGTGCGCGCCCGCTGCGTCCTTTGCGATCTGCTCAAGCATCGCCGGGTCGAGCGCCGCGCGGCCCATTCGGAGAATTTCAGTCTTAAAGAAATTCGCGGATTCTCTGGCTGCCCAGCCGATCAACGCGTCTTTTGCCAGCACATTTAGAATGCCGGTCACAGATTTGAGCGGGCCGACAGTCTCGCCGGTTGGGAGAATAATGCTGTATTTGTGGTTGTCGGCGCTAACGGTGTATTTGGGCTCCGGAAGTTTCATCGCTTTATACGATGCTGACGGAATATCAGTGTTTTGCATGTTTTTTTACTCCTATTTATTGGTTTTGCTGGTACAGGCCACCCTGTTCGTCCTTGGCATCCGCGTGTTCCTTACGCCAGTCGCTTATCCAATCGCCGATCTCATTCCACTTGCTGCCGAGCGCGGTTTTGACGTCCACTCGCTCATGGGACGCCTCCAGAATCCTGCCGTTGCTGACTTTAAGCTGTTTGGGGACCGCTATCTCGCCGTTTAGGAACTTCTTGCCGAGGGCGGTGACTTGGTATATGCCTTGGTGCCAATGCTCCGGGTCTTGTTCCAGCAGGTGCCAGTACTTGAGGTCTCCCATGCGGGCGTAACGGGTGGTGAATCCAGCGTTCCGGATGTCCTTGGAGAATACGACGTCGCGCAGAAACGCGGATTTGACGGTGCTCTTGGAATCTGCGCGGTCGGCCCGCCATTTCACCGTCGTGTCCTTCGACAGCTTAACGGCGGCGATGAACAACAGTGTCATGAACCGGTCGAGCGATTTCACGCCCGCTTTCAGCTTCCGGCCGCAAGTCGGGCAGATTTCGGATTCGCAGCTCATGGCCGACCGCCCTGTTTCGTGAGCCGATCCACCCGGAAGCCGTTCTCGCCGAACTGCTTTATGAGGAACCCGGACATCAGCTTCGCCAGGTGCTCGCCACACTCGGTCCCGCCCTCTATAAGGCAGGCCGGGCGGTTCGGGGGCAGCTTGTAGTCCGTCTCCAGCTTAAGCTTGGCCCTACCGTATATGATTTCCGTCTCCCTGACCGCCAGCGTAAGGATGGCTTTCAGAATTTCAGCGCTCCCTCGCTTCGGCACTGTGAACTTGTAAATTATCGCGGATGATGTTTTCGCCATTTTGCCCTCCGCTATCTAAAGACGAATGAGGGTATGCGAAATGACGAAACTATTTTTTACCTGCTAAAAACCGCGCTTTACCAAGGAACTCTTGAGCTTGTCTATCCAGTATTTGACCGTCATCCGGGGCTTGCCTAGCCTTTCGGCCACGCGGACCTGATTGCCGCCCTCTTCCATGAGCAGGGCCCACAGCTCTTGGAGTTCCGGCGACAGGCTTTCGACCGCAAGCCTTATGTCTATGCCGGAGTCCTTTGGATCTCCGGGATGCGCGATGATTTCTTCCAGCGAAAGCATTTCGCCGTCTTTACCGGGTATTTCCATCGGCTGGAACAGCTTCGCGCCGGCTTTCCATCTGCGGATGTAGTCGTGCGCGGAATTGAACAGCGATTTGGCGAGAAACGCCTTCCAGTCTTTTATCCCCTCCCGCTTTCCGCTCTTTATGACGGACAACTTCCTGAATAATTCCGCCTCCAAGTCGTTCCACTCCGGAAACCCGGCGAACGAACGCGCCACGTTCTTCGCCAGTTCCACCTCCCATCCCTCGATTGGACGTGCATGAGCCTTCCCTTTAACGGACATAAGCCGCCTCCTCGCGTTAAGGGATGCGTTCGCGCGAGTGCAGCGGCTCCAATAAAAAAGAGCCTGATCGCTAAAAACGGGAACGCATCCCGAATTTAACGACCAGGCTCAAGCAGGCGCTGGCCCTCATGGGGCTCTGGCCTGCTATGGCGGCTCTTTTAAGGTCGCCGGATCACGCAGCCGTGGCTGCGGGTCCGAAGTTTCGTTATTACAACTAGATTGTTTTTTGCTTAGGGTCTATTCCCCATCCAATGCTAAAGAGAAAAAAACGGACCGCTTCGTCGAATGATTTAATCCTTTCGGCTTTCGTGTTAGTGTCCCAAGTAAATAACGCTTCTGTATTGATAGGATAATACTGCGCGTTACCGGTTAGAAAACGTAAAAATAGGATTTTGCCCATTTTCCCATATAGGGCGTCAGGCGTCTTGTCTGACCAATAGAATTCGCCATTAACTTCCAGCTTGTCGGTAATACCGGTGTTTTCGGGGTTGACGATGTCCAAGGTTCGGGCTGTTATCTTTTCTCCGAAATAATCATTCAATGGAGATTGGAATGGCACATGTAATTCTTTTAACTCATTAACAGGTGCTATCTGAAGCGCTGTGGGTATAGATTCACCGCCACGTCGTATTTCTTCTATTAAGACTCCCATAAAATTGCCATTGAGATCAAAAAGCGGGCCACCGCTCATGCCCTTGAAAGTCTTCGGGGTGTCCCGGTCAGGGATTATGTCACATGTTATGAGGTCATCTTTGAATTTCGAGATTTTAGTGAGATAGGATAAAATTTTAACGGATGAAATAGTTCTGGCTTCTATGTCAATCTCTTTCTCCGATCCCAAAGCACCATAAGCCATGACTGACTGGCTATTTGTAATTGATGCATATGGCTTTGTCCATTCGGGATATGAGAGATAATCCCCCTGAAAAGCATTTTTATCAACGATGAGATACGCGACATCGCTTTGCGAAGATATTCTGATTCTTGTCGGCCGAATTGTAGAGTGCTGAGATCTTCTGCCCACCAACAGTGCGCCTGTGCGAATGCAATCCACAACAACATGCCGGGCAGTAAGAACAGCTACTTCTCCTTCAGCCGTTTCTATGCAAATTCCAGAGCCACCACGTCCGTCGCTGCCAATCACGATGGCAAGCCGTGCATCAATCCATTCGGCAATTGTAGTCATGTTAAATATCCTTTTAATATCGTTCTATTCTTTAGACGATGGGACATTCTTGGATGGGGTTGATATGCCTATAACGGCTTCAAACTCACACCCGCAATGCTTGCATTTCAGCTCCATGTCGCAGGTCCGGACCTTGGCTACCTTGTGTCCGCATTTTGGACAGGCGACCCAGGTGTTTCTCTTTGTTGTGACTTCATCCATAATTCCCCCATGATTATGCTCGACGTAGATTCTTGGCTTTCCGAATTAAAAGCGTCATTTTCCCTACGATACGAAAGTCAGAGTCATCCGGTGCGATGATAATCGGCGCCATGCTGTCATTTTCCGGTATCAGTAGATGGTTCCCTTTTGAATCGCGGCCATATTTTTTCAACGTAGCTCCTCCTTGATAAATGGCAACCACGATGTCGCCGACATCCGCGCTTGTCTGCTGTTTGGCTATCACATAGTCGCCAGAGAAAATCCCAGCCTTAACCATGCTATCGCCTTTAACGGGAAACATGCAAAACTCTCCCGCGCCGGTCAAAGATTTTGAGATCCAGTGAACCTCATCCATTTCGTCGGATAAAGCTTTTGGGCTCCCCAACGGAACGGTCGCCAGGCATTCCGGAACCGGGGTTAAAGCGGACCAGTCAGGCCGAAACGTCCCAGTGGTAGGCATAAGACTGCGGAATTTTCGCTTCTCTTTTTTCAGGAGACCTTTCTTAACCAAGGCGTCAATGTGCCCGGCCACGGCTCTAAGCGAAGCAAAGCCGAAGTGAGTGCCTATCTCCCTAAAAGTCGGTGAAGCGCCGGTCTTCTGAATGAACCTGGAAATGAAGTCCAGTACCTGCCGTTGTTTTTGAGTCGGTTCCATCTCACGTCCTTGTATCTGCGGTTTAACCCCCGAATCAAAGAATAGTAAACATTTGTTCACTATGTCAAATTTTTCGTCATTTCCGCCTCTTCATTCGTCTTTATTCATATGAGGTGGTTATGACGGATATCCGGATTCAATTTATAGAAGAAATGACTGAGGATGAGCGGTTTCGGCGCGTTGTGGAAATTTTGACCATCGCGTCTATCCGGCTTCTGAAGAAGCAAAAACAAGCCAAAGAGGAAGCGGGCATTCCGAATAAAAAGGGCCTTGATTCTCGGCGGGAAAGATGGTAAGGAATGGTGTATGGTAAGCAGGAAAACCGCCACGGTTCAACAGGAAAAACCAAAGAGCTATTCGTGCGCCATTTACACACGCAAATCCACTGACGAAAACCTGAATACGAGCTTTAACTCTCTGGACTCGCAGAGGGAATACTGCCAGGCTTTTATCAAGAGCCGGGAGCCGGAAGGCTGGAGCGTAAACCTCGAGGAATACACCGATCCGGGGTTTACGGGCGGCAACATGGACCGCCCGGGCCTGAAAAAGCTCATCTCCGATGCGCGGCAGGGAAAATTCCAGGTCGTTGTCTGCTATAAATACGACCGCCTCAGTCGCAATACGAGAGATTTTCTCCACATCCTGGACATCTTCGAAAGTAACGGAGTGGCCTTTGTTTCTGTAACCCAGCCGATAGACACCACCTCCTCGGTCGGTCGGCTTATGCGGTCCATCCTGGTGGACTTCTCCCAGTTCGAGCGCGAAATGATAAGCGAGCGGACGCGCGATAAAATGGCGGCAATGGCCAGAAAGGGCAAGTGGATCGGCGGCCATCCTATTCTGGGCTATGACTATGACCGGAAGAATAAGCTTCTGGTGGTCAACGCTGAGGAAGCCAAGCAGGTCCTGGATATTTTCGACACATACATCCGGACGGCGTCCTTAATGCTTACTGCCAAGTCGATGGCCGCTAAGGGCTACACCATGAAAGCGTGGGTTACGGACGGCGGCAAGCGCAAAGGTGGGCGGCAATTCAACAAGGCCAACCTGAGCTATCTCCTGAATAATCTGATTTTCACCGGCAAAATAGTTTATAAGCGGGATACCATAATTAAGGGCGAGCATCTGCCCATCATCCCGGACGACGTTTTCGAAAAGGCGCACAGAATCCTCAGGGCTAATGGGCACGGAGTGACACAAAGACACATAGAAGAGCGAAAATACAGCTACCTCTTGGGCGGTCTGGTCAGGTGCGCTTTCTGCCATTCTGGTATGACTCCAACGACCAGCCGGCCGCGCCAAGGCGAAAGATATTTTTATTATCATTGCTCTTCGGTCAACAAGATGGACAGAACCGCATGTGAGGTCAGGCGGGTGCCAGCTAAAGCGCTCGAAAGTTTCGTGATGAAACGGCTCGAATTGCTGAGTAAGAGCAAAGACATTGTGGAAAAAGTCATTAAAGGGACATTGGAGGATTCCAGTCGGGCCCTCCCTGTTAAAAAAGAAGAAAAAAGCCGGGTGTGCGCTGAACTTGGCAACATTGACGGAGACATCAAAAACCTTGTGGGTGTTTTGGCACAGGAAGGCACCACTTCCCCCCGTTACACGGTTATCATGGAGAGGCTAGACGAAGCGCAGGCCAAAAAGGAAACGGTGCGGACAAAGCTGTTCGCTTTGGACAAAGAGATATTGGAGCACGAGAGCCGCGCGGTTGACGCGGAGATCGTGCGTCAGAACATTGAGAACTTTCTCCTTATTTTCGGGCAATGCAACTACGAGGAGCAGAGAGAGCTGTTGAAGATATTGATCCGCGAGGTTACCTATGATGGCAAGAATTCGCGCGTTAAAATAGCTTTAAGGCCGCTTTCGCGCGCTTGGGGCGATGTGGCCCGCTTGGAAGGATTGTTCGATTACCGTCAAAATTGGGGTGGCTGACGGGATTTGAACCCGCGACCTCTCGGGCCACAGCCGAGCGCTCTAACCACTGAGCTACAACCACCATGAAAGAATACCGGAAGACTTGCTGTTCGTGGCATTCAGGGCGCGCCTTTCAATCTCTTAGGCGGGCGCTGAAAGACTATTCTAAAATTTTATAAGATTAATGGCAATAGGCTAGGCTGAGGGCTGAAGCTGGAGAAAAAATAATGGAAACACGCAAACCGGCGGTGGCGGGAAGCTTTTACGAAGCGGACCCGGAGAAGCTCAAAAAAACAGTTTCACAATATTTGGACTGCGGACCTGCAAAAACAGAGGGCGAAATTATAGGCGTGCTGGCGCCTCACGCGGGATATGTCTATTCAGGCGCAATGGCCGGCAGGGCCTTTGCACGGCTTAAGGAAATCAAGGCTGACACTTTTGTGATTATCGGTACCGGGCATACCATGGCTTTGGAGCGGGGTGCGCTTATGGCCGGCGGTCTTTTTGAAACTCCATTGGGCCCGGTTCCGGTGGATACAAAACTGGCTGCGGAACTGATGAAAACCCCCTCCCTTTTTGAAAACCTGCCTGAAGCCCACGAAACCGAACATTCCATAGAGGTGCAGCTGCCTTTTTTACAGGTCTTAAATAGCGGTGATTTTAAAATATTGCCGCTTCTGTTTAACACCGAAAACGCCGACACGCTGGTTAAGGCCGGCAAAGCCCTGGCCGCCTGCCTGAAAGGCCGCAAAGCAGTTATCTGCGTTTCTTCAGATCTGTCCCACTATCCGCCGGGCGATGTGGCCGCCGTATCTGATAAGTCAATAATGCTCTCTCTTCAAACCGCGCTCAGGAACGCGGACCCCGGCTATTTTGACCTGGCCTGCCGCCTGGCGCTTGAAAAGAACCGCTCCAAAATGGACACGGCCGCCTGCGGCCAGGCGGCCATAATAGCCGGGGCCGCCGCCGCGCTTGAACTAGGCGGGGATGACTTTGACCTTGCCGGGTATTCCCACTCCGGCATGACCTCGGGCGATGACAACAATGTGGTGGGTTACGCGGCCGGAGTGTTTTCAAAAACGGGGAAAAAGAAGCCGGGTGCCATAGCGCTGAACGCGGAAATAAAACTGGAACTGCTTGCCCAGGCCCGCAAAAGCATAGGTGACTATCTCAAGAATAACAGGATAACGCCGTTGCCCATGAGCGAAAGGCTTGAATTTAACCAGCCGGCGGCGGTATTTGTGACGCTTACCGAAAATGGCCGTTTGCGCGGGTGCATAGGTTCAATGGAACCGCGCGCGGCGCTCGCCGACGCGGTAAACTTTTATGCCGTTGCGGCCGCTTTTGAGGATTCCCGGTTTTCCCCTGTAACGCGCAATGAACTGCCAAAAATAAAAATTGAAATTTCCGTCCTTTCACCCCTTAAACCGGTTGCTTCTTACGCGGAGGTGGAGCCGCGCAGGCACGGAGTTTATGTGCAGAAGGGCTCAAGGAGCGGCACCTACCTGCCGCAGGTGTGGGAGCATTTCAAAACCCGGGACGAATTCCTTTCTTCACTCTGCCTTGAAAAAGCGGGGCTTGACGCGAACGCCTGGAAAGAAAAATCCACCGCGCTTTATGTTTACACGGTGGATTCTTTTGAGGAAGGGCTGTAAATCTTTGCTTAACTCACATTCCTGAACAGCAGCAGGAACACCACTATTATGCCGAATCCGAGCAGCGCGCCCGACAGGACGCATCCCGCCAGAAAATAACCGGTGAGCGCGCCGGTCATGCCCGCTATGGCATAGTCCGTTTTGTGGTCTTTAAGATCCTTGCCCATTTTTTCAAGCAGTGTCGGATCTGCAGGCGCCGCCGTCGCCGCAGCTACCGCCGTGCCGGACGAGACGGCCGGTGCCGCTTTCAGCGTGGTAGTCGCTTTTGTGGTAGTTGCAGCTTTATCGGGCAAAAACCCCGCCACGTTAAGCGCCGGCGCGGCTTTATGCGCGGCCGTATTGTCATAGTTTGGAATATCATTCGCATTCTTCAGCAGGTCATACGTGGGGCTGTTTTCGGCTGAAGCTAAACCGCAACCCATCGATAAAACGAATCCGGAAACTATTGTAAGGAATGCAATTTTGTTTTTCATGAAAATATTATACGCTGTTTCGACTGGTTTGGTAAGAGCAAAAATGCCCAAAAGGTAATGGGCCAAAAGGCCTATGGGAAATAAGGTGACACAATACCTGTTTCCCTGGAATTAAGTATTATGTCACCGGAATTCCCTCATTTGGTAGAATAGTTTTCTGGAAAGCGATCATAGGCTGGAGCGACAAGATTGAAAGTTTATAACGGGACTATCATTTCGTGCGACCGGGAAAACCGGGTGCACAAATACCTTGTAGAAGACAAGGGGCGCATCCTTTATACCGGGGCGGAGCTTCCGGCGGCGTATCAGGGCGCGCCGCGGGAGGCGCTTGGCGCCCGGGCGCTGCTCCCCTGCTTCGGAGATACCCACCTGCACTTTGCCTCCTATGCTCTCTTTAACGCCGGGCTGGACGTGCGGTCCGCGCGGAGCCTGCCTGAAATGTGCGGGAAGATAACAAAATTCGCGTCCGGCCGCCGGGACAAAATACTGATGGGCTTCGGGGCGTCGCCGCACTGCGTCGCGGAGCGCCGGCTGATCTTAAAAGCCGAGCTTGACCAGGCCTGCCCGGAAAGGCCGCTGTACCTGGTCAAGTACGACGGGCACGCCTGCATTCTCAACAGCGCGCTGATCGCCATGCTGCCGGCTAAAGTAAAAACCCTCCGGGGCTTTCACCAGGACACGGGGGAAATGAATCAGGAAACTTTTTTTGCCGTCACCGATTTTATTACCAGAAAGATTCCCCTTTTGCGGACCGTTCAAAACATGCTTCTCGCGGTGGATGATATGGCGCTGAAAGGGATCGGGCTGATGCATACGGCCTCCGGCGTGGGTTTTCCTTTCGATCTGGACGTCACCCTGGAGACGCTCCTGGGCAGGGGGCTCAGCAGCGGTTTCCAGACCCGCCTCTTCTTTCAGACCATGGATTTAAAAAAGGTGCAAAAGCGAAAGTTTCCCCGCGTGGGAGGCTGTTTCGCCGCGGCCCTTGACGGCTGCTTTGGCAGCCAGGACGCGGCGCTGCGGCTGCCTTATAGCAACGATCCCCAAAACAGGGGAGTTCTCTTCTACCGCGATGAAGAGGTTGTAAAATTTACAAAACAGGCGAACCGCGAGGGCTTTCAGATCGAGATGCACGCCGTCGGCGACGCGGCCTTTGAGCAGGCTGTCATGGCCCTTGAGGCGGCCCTGAAGGACTGCCCCAGGTCCGACCACCGCCACGGCATCATCCACGCCTGTCTTCCTTCCGAAGAGGGGCTCCGGAAATGCGCCGCGCTCGGCATCCAGATACCCCTTCAGCCCGCCTTCCTGGCGTGGGACCTTGAACCCCTTGAGTATCTTCGCACGCTCCTGGGCGGCCGGGCGGAGGAAATTTCCCCCCTGCGGCAAATGACGGAAATGGGAATTGTGCTTAGCGGCGGCTCCGACGCGCCCTGCACCCCGCCGGACCCCATAGCCGGCATCCATGCCGCCTGCAACCATTATGTTCCCGGGCAGTCCCTCACCGTGGAGGAGGCCCTGAAAATGTTCACCTATAACGCCGCCTGGGCCGCCTTTGACGAAAAAGAACGCGGCAGCCTCGAAGCGGGTAAGATGGCCGATATGGTCATCGTGAACAGGGATCCGCTGGCCATGAAACCAAACGAACTTTTGGAACTGAAGGTTGAAAAGCTTTTGCTGAAAGGGGTGCCGTATAAAAAAGGCCAGGGGATCTTCAGCCTTCTGGCAAAAGGCCTTCTGGCAGGCGGAAAAATATAGATATAGAACGGGGGAAAGAGTATGGCGACAAAACCGGGGAAACAGGCGCGGGAGACGAAAAAGACGCCTATAAAGATCAAGATCAACGGACAATGGCATGAATTTGAGCCGGGTCGCGATATAGTGCCGGAGATGACTCTTTCCTACCTGCTGCGGGAGAAGCTCGGCTTCACCGGCCTTAAAGTCGCCTGCGACGAGGGGGCCTGCGGCGCCTGCACGGTGCTGATGGACGGCAAGGCGGTGCTGTCATGCATGAAGCTGGCGGCAGAGGCGCACGGGCATGAAATCCTCACCATTGAAGGCCTCCCCGAAGATGACCCGGTTATCCGGGCTTTTGTCGCACAGTGTGAGCCCGGCTACGGCACGGCCCTGCAGTGCGGGTTCTGCACGCCCGGCTTTGTGATGGCGGCAAAAGGCCTGCTCAATGAAAACCCGAAGCCGACTACGGGAGAGATCAAAGAGGGCCTTTCGGGGAACATCTGCCGCTGCGGCTGCTATTCCGGAATCGCCCGGGCGGTGCTGCACGCTTGCGAAGAAAACAAAGGGGGCAAGCCCCGCTCTTTTGGATCGATGCATTTGCCGATCGGTCCAAGCGTGCGGCTACCGGCTTCCACTTCACGGCCAAAAGGGCGGGGCAAGCCATGACCCCCCCCCGGCCCTACACGCCCCGCGTGGCCCGCAAATTCATAGGCGCTTACCGTCCCCGCATCGACGCCCTGGAGAAAGCCTCCGGCAAGGTGCAGTTCGTGGACGACATAACGCTGAAAAGCCGCTTCCCCGGCATGCTGTACGCCAAAGTGATGCGCAGCCCGTACGCCCACGCGCGCATAAAAAGCATAGACGCAAGCCTTGCCGAACAGCTTCCGGGCGTAAAAGCGGTGCTCACCTGCAAAGACCCCGAAGTGTCCTCACTTAAGCCCACAAGCGCCGGCTGGACCGACGGCGTGGATACGGTTTCCTACGAGCGCATGATGTGGCGCCATTTCCGCGACAGGCGGGTGCTGGGCGACCGCGCCTGCTGGGCCACCGACGAGGTGGGCGCGGTGGTGGCGGCCGAGAGCGAGCAGATAGCCGAAGAGGCGCTAAGGCTTATAAAAGTGGAATGGGAAGTGCTGCCCTTCGTGCTTGACCCCATGGAAGCCATGAAGCCGGGCGCGCCGGTAATTCATCCCGAGATCGCCCCGCGCAATATCCTGCCCAAAGACGCCGTCGGTGGCTCGGACGTGTTCGTGGACAAGGGAGACGTAGATAAAGGTTTTGCCCGGGCCGAGGTGGTTATAGAGGCCGTTTCGGTGCACCATAACGCCACGCAGGCTTCGCTGGATAACTGGTGCTGCCTTGTGGACTGGAAGAGCGACAAGCTTACGGTGATGTCCAATTCCTACGAAGCGGATCAGACCAGAATGCATATCAGCCAGATGCTCGGCCTGCCGATAAACAAAGTCCGCGTGATCAGCTCCTATGTCGGAGGGCAGTTCGGGCGCGGGGATACCGGCGACCAGCCCTTTTTCCTTTTCACCGCGCTGCTTTCAAAAAAGACCGGCCGTCCCGTAAAGTTCAGGCACAGCCGCCGGGAAAGTTTCCACGACTCCCGCCAGCCGGCCATTTATACCGGCAAGGCGGGCGCTAAAAAGGACGGCACCATCACATCCATGTATTTCAAATCCATCGGTAATTCCGGGGCGTACGCCGACCACACCATGTTCGCCCTTAAGTTCGCCCCTACCGAGATCACCGAGGTGGCGCTCGCCCACATCCCTAATGTCAGGATGGAGTCCTACGGCGTTTATACCAACAAGCTGCCCGCCTGCATGATGCGCGGAGTGGGCAACTCGCAGTTCAATCTCATCTTCGGTCATGTGGTGGACATGCTGGCCGAAAAACTCGGCATGGATCCCATAGACCTGGCATTAAAAAATTTCGGGCATGAATGGGGCGGCCTGCCGGACAAGAGCCTCAAAGCGGTCCTTGGCGAGGGGGCCAGGCGTATCGGCTGGCGCGCAAAGCGCCACAAGCCCGGAGCCGGGCCGGTGTATGACCGGGTAAAGAAGCGCGGTGTGGGGTTTTCTTTCCATCCCGCCTGGCACGCCGAGTGGCAGGAAGCCCGCCGCGGCGAGATCCGCGTCAGGATAACCGTAAACCCGGACTGCAGCGTGGTGCTGGACGCGCCCACGGTGGAAACCGGCACGGGCTCCAACACCTGCAATGTGCTGGGCTGCGCCGAAGCGCTGGGTTTCCTGGGCATCGGCCCCGGAGATATTGTCTGGCCGCACACGGTCGATACCGAAACCAGCTTAAAAGATTGCGTGCAGACCGACAGCGCCGTTTCCTACCTGCAGTCCGAGGTAGTCGCCCACGCCGCCCGGGAGGTGAAGCGGCGGCTCCTGGAAAAAGCGGCCGCCCTTATAAAAGCTAAACCCGAAGATCTGGACATCGCCGGCGGGCGCGTATACCGCAAGGCGGCTCCGGCCAAAGGTATGACGGTCAGGGACATTTTCCGCAAGGGTGACATGCTCCCGGTAGTGGTGGAAATGGGCAGGCCGCCCAACGCCGAAAAAACCGGCGTTCCCTATATCGCCAATTTCGCCGAAGTGGAAGTGGACACGAGCACTGGCCGGACGCAGGTACTGAAGCTGGTGGTCCTTAACGACTGTGGGACCGTAATGTACGCCTCGGGCGCGGAAGCCCAGCAGATAGGCGGCCAGGTAATGGGCCTCGGCGAGGCCCTGACCGAAGAGATAATCTACGACGAGGCCACGGGCGTTCCGCTTAACTTCAACTGGATAGATTACAAGATAGCGACCATGGCCGACATGCCCGATATTGACCCTGCTCTGCTGGAGGTCTGGAGAGGCGCCGGGGAGTACGGCGCGTGCGGCATCGGCGAGGGCACGCTTACCTGTACCCCGCGCGCGGTGCTGAACGCCGTTTACAACGCTATCGGAGTGCGTATCGACGATATCCCGGTCAAGCCGGAAAAAGTCCTAAAAGCGTTAGGGAAGGCGTAAATTAGTAACTGCTTAAGTAGCCAGAAGTCAGAATTCAGTAGTCAGAATATGGTTTTTTAAAACTGTTAGAGGCCTATTCGCAGGCCATTCTGAATTCTGACTCCTGAATCCTGTCTACCTGGAGTAACGTAAATCATGGCAATGAAAAAATTTGATTATCTGCCGGCGAAATCGCTCAAAGAGGCGGCCGCCGTTCTTTCCGGTGCGGGCCGGGTTCTCGCAATTGCCGGCGGCACCGACGCGCTGGGCGCCCTGAAAGACAAGATCCACAAAGAAAGCCCCGGGTTGGTAGTGGACCTTAAAACTATTCCCGGCTTAAATTATATAGCCGAGGACAGACGCGGGCTGCGCATTGGCGCGCTGACGCCGCTTAATGAAATAGCCGCGCACAGGGCGGTTAAGGGCAGCTATAAACTCCTCGCCGAGGCGGCGCGCAGCGTGGCCGCCCCCCAGTTGAGGAACATGGCCACTATAGCCGGCAATCTCTGCCAGGAGCCCAGGTGCTGGTACTACCGCACCCCCGACGACCGGTTCCATTGCCTGAGAAAAGGCGGAACGCATTGCGGCGCGCTCCTGGGCGAAAACCGCTATCACTCTATCTTCGGAGGCGCGCGTGTAGCCGCGCCGGCCTGCACGGACGCCTGCCCGGGCAGCGTGGAGACAGCGGACTACCTCGCCCTGGTGCGTGAGGGGAATTTGAACGCCGCGGCGGAAATTATTCTCAGCAACAACCCCCTCCCGGCCATCACCGGCCGTGTCTGCCCGCATCTCTGCGAAAGCAAGTGCAACCGCGGCGAGTTTGATGAAGCGGTTTCCATCCGCGCCATGGAACGGTTTATCGGAAATAATATCCTCGGGCATGCCGCAGAACTTATGAAGCCGCCGGTTAAGCGGACAAAGAAAAAAATAGCGGTGGTCGGCTCGGGCCCGGCGGGGCTTGCGGCCGCCTATTACCTGCGGCTGGCCGGCCACCAGGTGACGGTGTTTGACAGGCTGCCCCGCGCGGGCGGAATGCTCGCCTATGCCATCCCGCCGTACCGCCTCCCCAGGAACCTGGTCCGCGCCCAGATAGCGGCGCTGGAAGCGATGGGGATAATTTTCAAACTCAATGTGGAAATCGGTCCCGGCCTCTCTTTGCGCGCCCTGCGCAGGGATTTTAACAGCGTGTTCCTGGCTACAGGCGCCTGGGCGCAGAAGAATATCCGGCTTGAGAAATCGGAGCTGCTCACTTCCGGCATGGCTTTTCTTACGGACGGCGGAACAGGCCGCAAGTCCGCGGGCAGGACTGTGCTGGTTATAGGCGGCGGGAATGTGGCGGTGGATGTGGCGGTCAGCGCCCGGCGCGCGGGCGCGCGGCGCGTTACGATGGTTTGCCTGGAAGCCCGGGACGCCATGCCGGCCTTCCCGGCGGAAATAGCCGAAGCTGTAAAGGAAGGCGTCCGCATTCTACCGGGCTGGGGACCGCAGCGGATCTTTGAAGCCGGAGGGAAAGTTAAAGGAATGGAGTTCGCGCGGTGCTCTTCGGTTTTTGACGGGCAGGGCCGCTTTGATCCAAGCTTTGACGCGGCGCAAAAACAGGTTATCAAAGCCGACCAGATCATACTGGCCATCGGCCAGGCCGCCGAGCTCGGCTACGCCGCGGGTGTTAAGACATTGCGGGGATTGATCTGCGCGGATGAAACAACACAGGCCGCCAACCTGCCCGGAGTGTTCGCGGGAGGCGACGCCGTCAGCGGCCCCTCTTCGGTAATCCACGCTATCGCCGCGGGGCGCAGGGCCGCGCGCGCGATAGAAGCTTACCTGGCCAGCGGCCGGAAGCGGCCGAAAAAGATCGAGCACGCTGCGGTAAGCCCGCTGCTTGCGCTGAACGCCGATTGCAGTACGCGCTGCGCTCGGACTAAACACTCCGAAAGCAAAGGTTTAACCCTGGAGCAGCTGTGTGCGGAGGCTAAGCGCTGTATTGACTGCAGCTGCGTGGCCGTAAACGCTTCGGATTTGGCGCCGGCGCTGGCGGCCCTCGGCGCAAGCATAAAAACAACCAGGCGCACCCTTGCGGCCGAAAATTTCTTTACCGCCGGCGTGCTGAAGTCCACCGTGCTGGACCGGGACGAACTGGTGACGGAAATACTTATACCCGCGCCACGGCCGGGCAGCAGCCAAAGCTACCACAAGTTCAGGATACGGAACTCAATAGACTTCCCCATTGCCGGGCTGGCGGGAGTTTTCAACACCGGCGCCGGAAAGATCAGGGACGCCAGACTTGTGCTGAGCGCCGTGGCCCCCATTCCGCTGCGGCTTAAAGCCGTTGAGAAGTTTCTGGAGGGTAAGTCCGCCGGAGAAAAGACGGCTGTTGCGGCGGGCGAACTTGCGGCAAAAGAAGTCCGGCCCCTGGCAAAGAACCGCTTCAAGGTGCAGATCGTAAAAGCCCTGCTTCAAAAAGCGATCCTGTCCGCCGCCGGATAAAATAAAAGCCGTACCAGCCGGCGGCTCCGTCCCGGAACACAGAATATTGTTGTAAAATATAGCTGAACGCCCCCATAGCTCAATGGATAGAGCACCTGCCTTCTAAGAGGCCCAACCAGTTTGCACAATTTTGTCCGACAGTGTTCTTCGACGTAAAATCCGTTTCGGGTTTGTTGACTGATGTTCGATTATGCCGGATTTGCCTGCCGGAGTGGCACCACAGGCGGCACCATCAGACGGCCGCGCAATGCGGCGCTTTTCCACCTCCCAATCCCCGACCTACGACACCACGCTGTCGGCGGGATGTTTTATAATATTCTAGAGGTACACATATGGCTAATAAGAAAATTTCAAAATCTCAATACACACGCGGGCTGCAGTGTGTTAAAAGCCTTTGGCTTTACAATTACCGTAAGGACCTGATGGGAGAGGTCTCCGCCAGCCAGCAGGCTATATTCGACCAAGGCAACGAGGTGGGCGACTGGGCGCGCAAATATTACAAGGGCGGCGTAATGCTGGCTCAGTACCATACCGATATAGCCGGCGCCTTAAAAGGAACACAGGAGTTGATTGCAAAAGGCGCAAACCTGCTTTACGAGGCTGCCTTTCAAGCTGAGGGCGTGCTTGTGCGCTGTGACATACTGCGCAAGGTGGGCAAGGCCTGGCACCTTATAGAAGTAAAAAGCTCAACTGAGCTTAAAGAACAGCATCTTGGCGACATAGCTATACAGAAATACGTGTTGGAAGCTGCCGGTATTAAGGTCGC
This sequence comes from Elusimicrobiota bacterium, assembly GCA_026388155.1. Lineage (NCBI taxonomy): Bacteria > Pseudomonadati > Elusimicrobiota > Elusimicrobiota bacterium. The sequence goes on along the minus strand of JAPLKI010000007.1, from coordinate 55,488 downwards.
TAAGGCCTTCCTGATGGTCATAGACACCTCTTATGTGAAGAAGGGCCCCATAGACCCGAAACAGTTATTCAAGTTGGAAGACGTGACGGAAGCCATAGAAGATGCCGAAGCCGCGGTGCCCGGCACTCTTAAGGAGTTTTTCAAAATCCTCTCAAACGATTCCAAGGAGCCGGCCATTGAAATAGGCGGGCGCTGCTCCGACCCGTACGAATGCGACTTCTGCTCCTATTGCTGGAAGGAGATACCGGCGCACTCCGTTTACAATCTCCCCCGCCTGGATGGCGAAATAAAGGACGACCTACGCAGGAAAGGTATTTTGGAACTTAAAGACTTCCCGGAAGACATAGACCTGTGCTCCGCCGCTGCGGATTATGTGACCGTAGCCAAAACCGGCAAGCCTATAATTATGCCGGAGCCTATACGGGAGTTTGTAGAAGCTTTGGAGTATCCGCTTTACCACCTGGACTTTGAAACCATAAACCCAGCCGTGCCGCTGTACGACGGCTTGCGCCCCTACATGCAAATGCCTTTCCAGGCTTCGCTGCATATACAGCAACAACCGGGAGGCCCGGTGAAGCACCTGGAGTACCTTGCCGACGCAAAGAAGGATCCCCGCCCGGATATTGTGGATTTTCTGCTTAAGAGTATAGGCCTGACTGGGACACCTTTGGCTTACTGCGCGGGTTTTGAGAAAAGTGTTATAAAGGGGCTGGCGGAGTTCTCCCCCCGGCACGCCAAGAAACTGCTGGCTCTGGCTGACCGTTTTGTGGACCTGGCATCCCCATTCCGCGCGCGCCATGTGTTATTGCCTGAATTCCAAGGCAGTTTTTCCATGAAAGCCGTGCTGCCGGCCCTTGTTCCCACAATGACTTACGAGGGGATGGCTGTGGCCAACGGTGGCGATGCCCAGAACGCCTACAAGGCCCTGCTCTCCGGCAAGCTCACTACAAAAGAAGAAGTCCAACTCCGCAAGGATTTAATCACCTACTGCGGCCAGGACACACTGGCAATGGTTAAAATCCTCGAACACCTGCAAAAAATTGCCTGATCCTTAAGCCCCTCTTCATGCAAAACTCTAAGGGAATTAGGGCAAGGGCCGGAACACTTTAACTTCGGGGAGGTGTTTGCGGAATAGCTCGGTGGTTATCCCACAATCGTCGAAAAGGATCTCTATGCCATTGTCCTCTGCCGCAAACAACTTATGGATGTAGAGTTTATGCCCTGCATTCATATCCGGCGGAAATCTTTTTGAGTCCAGATTTTTGAGCTCCGGGCTTAAAATGAGTTTATCATACACTACGCCGTATCCTTCCAGCTCTTTCGCCGTCTCCCGGTCATTTCGCGGCGAGGAAGTCCGCGAGGAAACTATAAAGACCTTATGCCCGTCGGCGCGCAGACTACGCGTCAGCCACTTAAAGAATTCCGGCGCCTTATCAATCGTGCCGTCTATGTCTATCTGAATATTCATAATGATATAGGTATTATGTCACCGCATCAGTTTAACATGCCGCACAGCCGCTTTGAGCAGGAAACGATGCCTCTATATCCGGACCATTGACGCCGTGGGCGTTTTTACCGTCATTTAGTTAATTGTACCAGACATTGCCGCACGCGCTCTTGAATAAATTGTGCCTTGCTTTTTTCTTCGGCGTCTTTTGTAACCGAAAGAAGATCGGTTAATATTTTGTCGGTGTGGACAAGGCCAGCCTTCACGATCTTTAGTCCCAACCCATATTCTTCAATCATCTTTAAATGGTTCTTTTCTTCTTCTGTCATATAATTTTCCTGTAGGTGAATATTTTATGTTCAGTTTCCGAGCCAATATATTGTAAATAGCACTGCCGACAGCGTGGTGTCGGCAGCTTGAGCCTTAAAGCCGGAAGAATAAAATTTCCGGCGACGCCATGCTGTCGGGACAGCCGTGTAAACTATTTATGATGAAAAATAACTACCACTATAACCCAGGCAGTAAAGTGCATTTATCGCCCTTGGTTTATTTTGTTTACGGATCCGGGCGCAATTTTAGGCCCGGCCTTCAAGTTATCTGCCGCTACCTGGCGAAGATTGCCGGCGTAGAGCCTAAAATAAAATGTGACTGGACACTCGCCTATCTTAAGCAAGTTTTCATCTGTGTGTTTACCGGCATTTTTGGCGATTTTGAAAGGAATTACAAGGAATGGGACTGCCTAGTGCTGAGTGATTATGGTAAGGATGGTTCGGATTGGAGTTTAATACGCAAGGTGTTGCGTAGTTTCAGGATGCCTGTCTGGCAGAATATGAGAAAGCTGGTGCTTATAGAATTATCCGGCGCGGACCACTCCCCGCTTATGCCGTTTTACCTTAAAACTCTCGCTTTGCCCCTAGCTCCCAGAATTGGCCGCGTGCGGGCACTATACCAACTTGAATTATTTAACAGGGCGGATGCGGTAAGCTGCTGGAATCCGCGGCAAAGTCTTGAAACACTTTTAAAATTCCGTTCCGATATAACAGCAAAAGAATGCCGGGCGTATCCGAATATTAACTGATTACTAATGGAGAACACTTAAAACGACTTGTTCCACTCAGGCAATTTCCCATGAGAATGATCATAATATAATTGAATCAAATCGGCTTCAGCTTTAGCGGGAAGCATTCCTACTCCATCTTTCCAAGTCACATAACAACAAATACGAATAGCTTTGCGCTTGGTGTCATTCATTTTTTTCTTAAAATATTCTTTTCTTGACTTCTTTTCTTGCCTACCACGAGTAAGACGTAAAAAAAGATCCTGTTTTCCAAACCCTTCATTTGTAAAACTCCCTGCTTTCCCTATATATAAAGGAGATCCCGAGACCTTAGCGCAGTCGTAAATAATGTAAACTCCATAACCACTTACCACTACAGCTCGAAGTTTTCCAGCGAGATCATTCTCTGTAACATTAAAATCAACAGGTTGTTTTGCTTCAAACTTTTTATCGTTAATATATTTTGCTATTTCTTTCATTGGTCCTCCCTAGAACAACTTTACTCTACCAAACTACAGCGTTTATCGGCTATGGGTGACATTATTGCAGGAATCCTTGGGGTAAAACCTCAGGGCACTACGATTAAACAGCACCATAAACCCATGCCCGTAGGGGGCGAACTTGTCCCAGACAATATCCAGGTACATTTCGTCCCTGCTAATAAGTGGGGGCTCTGAATGGTCGGGGTGTACTATATTGATAATAAGCCCGACAGCATCCTCAGAAATGCCCCTTATGCGGAAATCCCGCAGCTTAAAATGGGTTTGGGCCGAGACATCCGCCTTCTCCGGCTCAAGGCCATACGCACAGATTACTGCGCTATCAGTTGCCTTCGCTAAGTCGGTGAGCCGTTCAAAGTCCCACCCCTTATGTCCGAACGGATCTCCGCATCCCTCCAGGTAATTATAGGAATCAATGAAAATGGCATCCAGCTTTTTCTTCTCTCTTTTTAAGTTGGAATTTAATTTCTGTGCAGATTTGACCACGGATTCCAATGAGAATGTCTTCTCAGTTGAAATCCATAAATTGGCGCCTGAAATTTCTTTCCCGGCTTTTTTTACAGCTCCCATTTTGTCCCTTCGGATTCCCCCTCGCCTGAAGCAATTATAGTCCACACCGGCCCTTACTGCGGTAAGCATTTCGCAGAACTCCGCCGTCGGCATATCCGGAAGGAAAACGGCAATATTGAACTTGCCGGAGGTTATAATGTTATTTATGGCGTTTAGCAGGAAAGCCGTTTTGCCGGCACCGGGCCGGGATGCAACAAGCGATACTGTTTTACGTCTGAAGCCAATTCCGAATCCAAGTCCGTGATCAAATGGCAGGTTAGGGTTTAAGTCAAGCATAATATCCGGCGGGATCGGTTTACGGTTAGAGGAATCCCGAACCTGTTCTGCATACGCCTTATAAACCAATTCAACTTTTTGGGGAATCTCCGGAGAGAAATCCACCTTTTCTTCAATTTCATTATACGTCGGATAGACTATCTCGGCTTTATTAATTGGTTTCATGCCCATAGTATATAAGCCCGCACCGACAGCGTGGTGTCGTTAGCGTTTTTAAGGTTTACTTGGGTGAATTACCTTATCCCCCCGCTTAAATTCTATAATCAACAAAGCAGCTTAACATCAACGGGGGCGCCATGGCTACAAAAAGAATAACAATTACCTCTAATCCTAAAAAGCGCATACGGAAATTTAACGATTTTAAATACAGGGTCATGCGCATAATAGCCGAATTGCACAATAAAAAATTTGTGCGCGCGAAAGATCTGGAGGCCAAGCTTAACATTGGCGTGCGCACTATAGAGCGCGACCTGAACATACTGAAGGAAGACCATTTTATAGTTGAGGATGAGTTTGAAAAGGGTAAGTGGCTGTTTGACACCACGGACCAGTGCTGGGATAAAGTGGAAGTAACAGACCACGACGCCGCCACCCTGGCTTTTTTATATAAATTTTCAAAAGTGTTCGGCGGGCAGATAAGTAAATCAGTGCTGAAAGCCATAGACAAAATGTTCTACCTGGACGACGCCGAGTACCCTTTCTTTATGATAACCCCCCGTGTGAAACGGCCCGATACCGAGTTCCCGTTTTATAAAGACCTTTACAATTCCATACAGCACAAGAATAAAATCAACCTTGCCTACCAGAGCGACGGCGGCGAGAAAACCGTAAAGGCCTGGCCGATCTCCCTTATTATGTGCGACAGCATGTGGTATTTGGGCTATCTGCTGGAGCCTGCAGGCCGGCGAAAGCAGGAAATACGGACGGTGCGCTACTCGCATATTCTTGGGGTTGATCCCCTGATTGAGGAAAACTTTGAAAAACCCGCCTGGGTTAAGGAAACCTTAAAGACCGCGCGCAATATCTGGTTCAACCGCGACCGCAGCACCCGGGTGGTTATGCAGGTTTCCAACTGCATTAAGGATTATTTTAAACTTAGCGAATACTTCCCTGCGCAGAAGATAATAGAGGAAGGGCCGCTCTCTTTTAAAGTTGAGTCCAAAATCTGCGTCCACAATGAAGCGGTGCCCAATATCCTACGGTTTCTGCCATATATAAAAGTGCTTGAACCCAAAGACCTTAGGGACGAGGTAAATCGCCGGATAAACGATTACCTGGGCAGCAAAAAATAGGCACAAATACCCCGCAATAAAACCGCCCTGGCTGTTTAAGCGGCCGGGGCAGGTTTTTTATTCCCCCTTACAAAATCCCCCCTAACGACGCCACGCTGTCGGTGCGGTGGTCTATACTATTTGTATGGAGAATTTATGAAAAAAATACACAGCAATAAAGATTACCTCAAAAGGCTGCTTGAAATTCTGGAAGCGCCGGAATTGAGCCTGGCTGTAGGCGGGCGCGCCGAGCGATCGCCTGTATCGCGGCCTGTCAGGGGCAAACAGGAGAAACAGCCGGATCCGAAGAAAATCTGCTCTGCGGCCTTGGCGCAGCTGCGCGAACTTTTTGCTATGGGAAAACAGGGGCTCAAAGAAGGCGTTAAAATACCTTTCGCGCAAATCTGCCGCAAGCACAAATTTGACGAGAACGAAACGCTTATTCTTGCCGTATTTGTGGCCATGGAAATTTCTGGCCGGGATATGGACGGAAACCCGTTCCGCGGCCATGACAACGTGTTAAAAATCATTTTCTTACTGCTGGACCGGCCAAAAATAGAGATCTTGCCGTACTTCCTTTCAAGCGGAAGGCTCAAAAAATCCGGGCTTTTCCTGCACGAGCGCTATGGCCGCGAAGAAGGACTTAGGTCCGTAATGAACCTTAAAGAGTCGGTTATTGAGCTGTTGCTTAAAGGCGGCAAACCCACAAAGAAAAAAAAGCGCGCGGCTAAACCGGCGCGGCCGCGCCAGATCGCGGAACAGCTTAACCTTAGCGTTATAGCGCAGGAAACAGCAAAAAGGCAGTTATCAACGGTGGCCTTTCAGCATATGGAAAGGGCAGGCCATCCCGCCAAGGCAAACATTGCCGCGCCGCGCCTTAATACCCTGCTTTTAGGCCCGACGGGCTGCGGCAAAACATATATTACAAGGCGTCTGGCGGAAATATTGGGCGCACCTATAGCGTTTTGCGACGCCACTCAATATACCGAAACCGGCTATGTGGGCTCTAATGTGGAAGAGATGCTGATTAAGCTTGCAAAAGCCGCCGGCGATAACCTGAAAACCGCGGAATACGGCATAATTTTTATAGATGAAATAGACAAAATACGCGCGCAAAATGTAGGAGAGTCACATCATAGCGAACGCGATGTAAGCGGCCTAAGCGTCCAGCAGGAACTGCTTAAAATGCTTGAAGGAGAAACACTCACCTATGAAAAATTCCGCGGAGACGGCTGCGGCACATACCAGTTTAATGTTAAAAATGTGCTCTTTATAGCCGCGGGCGCATTCCAGGGCCTGGGGGAGATAATAAACGACCGGATTAAAACCAAAAAGCAGATAGGGTTTAAGGACCAGGCATCTGCTGCGCGGGTTGAAATTGACCAGGCTAACCTTTTACATCAGGCCAAGCCGCAGGACATAATAAAATACGGCTTTATACCGGAGCTTATCGGCCGCTTTCCAAACATAATAGCCCTGGACAGGCTTACCAAGGCGGATTTTTTAAGCATACTGGGTAACCCACGCACCAGTCTGCTTGAGCACTACACAACTTTCTTCGCCCAGAACGGCATTGAGCTTGAAATCCCCCCCGCCTTCCTTGAGGAAATGGCCGACAAGGCCGCCACCCGGGATTTGGGCGCCAGGGGGCTGAACGCGGCGGTGGAGAATTTCTTCTCCGAGCTTATGTATGAACTATTGGATCGTAAGTCCGGTACCTGCGAGCAAAAGGTAAATATAATGGATTGCCTGCATCCGGGCCGGCTTAAGGAACTGCTTGCTTAGTGCCGTCATCCCGGCGATCTGTTGGCCGGGATCCATAAATAGTTGCGAGGTGTTTAAAAACACAAAATGTCCTTATAAAACAAGCGCTTCTTTTTTTCTGCGGAAATTTTGGCCCCCGGCTTCGTATATATATAGTGGGGGCCGCTATATCTCCCAGGAAATTCAGGCGGAGGGCAATATGAATAAAAAGGGCAAAAATAAAACGGTGCAAAGCCTGGCAGTTAGGCGGGCCATGCTGACCGAGGAACTCGCAAGCCTGAAAGCGCGGTTGAACTTCGGGCATTTGCCACGGCGAGACATGGCGGAACTTTCGCAGATGATAGACCTGCGAAAGAAAGCTCTCCGCAAAATATGAAGTTTGTGCGGATTATCATGGAACAATTTCTCGGGTTACTTGGGGCGGCTGAAGGCGGGAAATCTGCGGCAAAATACAGAAACTGCGCCCGGCCTTTAACTTTTCCATGGCGGACATCTTGTTATGAAACGAATTATATTTGGCGCTTTGGTTCTAACTATGCTTCCAACTGTGCATGTTATGGCCGAAAACACTGTCCAGTTAAGCATCGCCCCCGAGATATGGTACGCGAAATGGCAGCCTGGATTTAAAGACCCTGCCGATACCACAGAAGTGCAGTATGCTTCCTACAAAGTGGACCCTTCTGTTCTTTGCGGGGTAGCTGTCTCTATGCTTTATGGCGATTATGGCCTTTTTGGAAGCTACCTGATGGCTAAAAGTGAAAAGGCCATTGAGTCTAGTGCCGGTTATAACACATCAGCATTAACCCGGGACCTTCGGCTGGCAGTTTTAGGCCGTTTGAGTGATACTTGGTATCTGAAGAACAGTATATCCTCAGGTAGGTTTAAGGGAAATGCCGTCGGTGTGGAGTGGGCCAGAGGCGGCGGGCCTGAGTCCGCAAAGAGCCTGCCCGTAGACACCAACTGGTTCCAAGGCGACATCAGCATGATATTCGTCTGGCCGGAAATGAAGGAGGCTACCGGCGCCGGTGGAATGTTAGGGTTTAGATATTTGCGTTACAACCTTCCGGCCCAGGTGGAAACTTATGATTCAATGGGCTTATCTAAGGTGTCGTTCTTAGATACAAGCTTTTCCACACTGATGCTGACTTTTGGGGCTGAGGCTTTGCCTGGGATTAGAAAAGATTGGCAGATTAGTGTGCCTCGTTTTGCCGTGGGTTATGGAATTACGAAAGTCACTAATTCGGCTATGAGCGGAAAAAGTTGCTTTAAGGAGGAAAAAGATTATGGCCCAATGTTTGAGTTTGACACTGCTATAGTTCATTCGTCTGACAACATTGATTTCGAGTTGGGGGTCCGCTATAGGACCAGCAATATAATTGCGGGAAAAGGCGGCTATGACGATACAGAATATAAGTACAATCCCGGAAGCAGGGTGAAAATGAGCGAGAGGTTTTTTGGTCCTTACACCCGGATAGCCTTTCATTTTTAGAGGAAACAAAAATCACAGGAGGATTTATGTCTGAAAGCGCTTATTTGCAACAACAAACAGAAAAATTTAAAATCCAGTTCCCCGCATCGGAAGGCTGGAACATATTCAAAAGCGAGAATAGATTGTTATTCATCGTTTCGGAATTAATCCGGAAATATCCCAGCGCACTAAAAAACTCGGAACTGATTAAGGCAGTGTACTACGATACCAATTTTCCGGAAAACAAGTACGCTCCTGAATTTAAAATACACTCAAAGTGCTGGACCGGGGATTTTAATCTTGAGTGGGCAGGTGAACAACTGGCAATACGGTCGCTTTGCTATGAAAATCGCGGCTCAAGCCCTTATTTCCTTATAGCCGCTAAAACCTGGAAAGTGCTAGAAAACTTTTACAAAATAATCTTTAAACTTGAAACACAGCAGGCAAAAAATGATTATAGAAATAATATATTAACCCCGAGCGGGGGTAAAATACCGATGCCTTGCGTTTCCTGGGATGATGTTATACTGCCGGATATGATGGCGGAAGACCTGAAGGCCGGTGTGGAAACATTTTTTAAATCTAAGGCTATTTATAAACAATTCGGCCTGCCCTACAAGCGCGGCTTCATCTTTTCCGGCCCGGCAGGCTGCGGCAAAACCCTTACCGCTAAGGTTATACTTTCAACCCTTCACCTGCCATCGCATTTGCTGACAGCAAGTTCCGACAGGGACCGAACCTCATGTGACATCGCCTATACCTTTTCCGCAGCGGCTTGCCACGCACCTGCAGTGATATTGATAGAAGAGCTGGAAAAATTATCGGATCCGGCATATATTTCGCAGGTGCTTAACCATATGGATGGGCTAGTTACCATGCGCGGCGTGCTTGTTATTGCCACCACTAATTATCCGGAAAAGATAGACCCGGCCCTGATATTACGGCCCAGCCGCTTTGACCGGGTTTGGAATTTCCCCCTGCCGGACTATGCTGCTCGCCTGAAACTGCTGAAGAAAAAGGCAAACGGCTATTTTGCCGGCTCCGTGCTGGAAACCCTCGCTAAACAATCAGGCGGATTCTCCATGGCCTATGTGCAGGAAATATTCGCCTCGGCTACTTCGCTCGCGATAAGGGAAAATCGGCAGGTGGCTGACAAAGACATGCTTAAAAGTGTGGAAATACTAAAAAAGCAGATAAAATCTGCCCCCAGGTCCGCGGCGGAGGTGGGAAACTCTTCCCAACACCTGGGTTTCGTACAGGTGTAATAAGCCCGTTTACGGAGGACTATTTATGGAGCAATTTACCGGGTTACTTGGGGTGATAGAGGCGGGAAATCTGCGGCAAAAATATAAAACAGGGTCGGAGAGCCGCCTGCTTGCCTTTTGGCTTGACGGTTGGCCCGCTGAAAAGCCGCCGCCCCTCCTTGATGACTGTTTCAGGGACAAAGAGACTGATACATATATCTTTACGGATACCTTTGGGTTGGATACCTATCCGGAACTATTTGGCAGGATTATCTGTTATCTGCATGAAATCAAAAAACTTGGTTTCAAAAATTATGAATTACATATCTTTACATGCCCGGATTCATGGATTGAAGAAGGTATGGTAAGAGGCGCGGCACCGGCAAGAAGCGTAATAACCTGGCGGCTGCTTAGAGGGTTCAAAATATTGAAACAATTTATACTAGAGCTATACGGCGAAAAAGAGGCAGGGAAAATATTCTTTAAAGTATATGGGCAATGCAACTAGGGAAATCACCGGAAATATATGCAAACTATTGACATTCAATCTGTGCTAAAAAATGCAACCCCTATTTCGCCTGACAGGAAGTATTCACTTGCCTGGTCTTTAGGCGGGGTGATCCAAGTGCGGAAACTGGAAGACAATTCCAATGTGCTCGGCTTTATGGAAATGCATGGAACGATACTTAAAGCCGGGTTCTCCGCAGATATGCGGCAAATAGTCGCTGAAAACGAGGATGGTTCTATCTCTATCTGGTTTACAAAAAAAGAAATAGGCGGGAAAGCATGTTTATACCCGGACAACATCGTTTTGTTTATGAGTCTGCAGGATTATGTACCGTATATAAACATAAATCCCAAAGGTCCCGCCTACAATGAGCCTAGATACCATGTTTCTCTGCGTGACTTCACTGATTCCGACTACACAGGGTTCGGCTGGTGGGATAATGTGCGAAGACTGCCAAAGACTTCAGAAGAACCGACTGTTTTTTAGACGCAAAGCTCACTTGTACGCCTGGTAACAGGAAGTGCTAAAAATATTATAGAGTATCTAAACAACAACGGGTTCGGGTGCGAATATAAACACAAACTATAACACAAGGAGAAAGCATGAACCTTCGCGACGAAATACTTGACACATGGGATACCCATTTTGAAAAAATTAAGCCAAGGCTAATCTCTTGGATTAAAAAAGCCGCCAAACAACGGGAAAAGTTAACTGAGAATATTAAAAAAATAAAAACGTTAGATATTGAGCCATTAGAACTTTATGCTTCTATTGGTAACAATAATGCACTTGATCTTCGATTTCGTGGGCAAAGCATAGGGACACTGGTTTTTAATGGTGAAATCCCTGTGATTAATATTTTAAAAGAAAAACAAAAAACAAATGAGCGTGATTTCGGATTTAGAACCGCCGGTGTATTCAATACAAATTCAAAAAACATTAAAAGAATACAAAATCATTTAAAAGCCTGTAATGGTGAGCCCAGTGTGACTGAACATAAGTATGAAAGTTTAATAATACATGAGATGATGAAGCCAAACTCGCAAAAACTAAGCGGTGTGTTTCCAGATGGGATACAGCCCGTTACTATGGTCGGTTTTCCGCTGCAGGTTCCGTTGCCTATTTCAGCCTGTAACGGCTACCCAGTATTTAATAGTGGTTCTGGGCATATTGACATCCTTGCTCGAAGTAAAGCCAATACCGAGTTTGCCCCACGGTTATCTGTATGGGAACTTAAAAGGCCTGGCGAGACACAACATGCTGCACGACAAGCCTATATATATGCTGTTACGCTTTTGAAAATACTCCGATCAGATTTGGGCCGGCAGTGGTATCAATCTGTGTGTGATTTTGCAAAAAAGATTAAAATCGAAAATGTTAAAATCCCCGCATGTTTACACATTGATGTTGTTGTCTGTATTGAAGAGCGTCAAAAGAAGGTAATTGCTAAAGAGTTTGATAAACTTTTAAATCTCAAGACTCTTGGACCTGATAAATTGCACTTTAAAATAGTTACCTATCGTGAAGAACTTTTATTTAATTTATATAATAGGCACTGATTCTTTGTTGGACCATTTTATTCGTACCTTAGCAGCGGTTTGTGGTAAGCGTTTGACGATTACTTATGCTCCATATAGAATTGATATAGGATTGTCGTTTAACAAATCGGCGAAAAGGAGATAATATGCTTTGGGATGTTAACAGCAATAGAGAGATTACTACTATTCCGCACCAGCAGGACTATGATGTTTGGATCTCACGACTGTCTGGGGAACAGATTCAGAGTATAAAGCAAGAAATCTTACGGAAAATTGCGGGTGATGAAATTGCCACAGCTGGATGGATCCCCGGGACAAACTGGGTTGGAACACCTTTTCAAGCTATCTACGAAACTGCTTGCCGGTCTAACCGAGAAGCTTCCGGCAAATGCTTTGGCCTCTTTGTCTGGATAATATTAATGGAACGTGAGGATTATTGGGGATTCGGAAAATATTCAAAAAACGATATCCCTATAGAGAGCATGACTTACTTCAAGGTCCATCCACAATTATAACTCAACTCTTTTGGCGTCTTTAATTTTTACTATCTCATGACCCCGGAATAATTTCTCGTATCCACCCGGGTGTTCCGTATGCACAGGAATGATTTTGCCTGAATTTAGTGCTGCGACCAATTGCTGGAGAGTCGCCACGTCCGCGTGGCCGGAGGAGTGGATGTGCTTCATGTTTTTATTCAGCCCGGACTCAAAAATAAACTCGGTCAACTTCATGTGAGATTTCTTTAGGTAGCCCTGCCATTGCGAGTATATCAGCAATGCATCCTTATAGCCGGGAATGGCTTTAATTGCCGACACTATACCGTCCCGCACTAAAACAATATATTTCCCCTCCCCCATATCCCTGGGTTTTAACTTTTTCCGGCCAAGAATGGTAATAAACGGCTTAAACTTGCAGCCTTCTTTATCAATCTTGCCCACATATTTGTCACCCCTGCCGTAATTATGGATTAACGCCCTTATCCCGGGGTTTTCCAGTAACGGAATCTTGCCGGCATAAGGCAAATTCCTCAGGTTCTCAAGCACACAGGCCACATATGGGTCTATTACAAGCTCATAACCGGCCCTGCGCGCTTCAGCATATAGGGAGCATATCCGGTCTATGTTTTGCCCGGAACAGGCCACCAGCACCAACCTGGGCCCATTCTTAAGGGTTTCACGGATAGCTTGCTGTGTCTCTTTCTCAGTCTTATATTCCGGTTCCCCCCTCCCGATTGACGTCCCTTCTAACACTAAATAATCCGGTTTCATGGGTGGGCGGTCCACAAGCATCTCAAACGCATTCTTCTTATGCCCGCCTGACCTAAAGTCGCCGGAATAAAACAATTTTTGCCCCGTGATCTTTTCCGTTATAAAAAAACCACGAGCATCAAAAGCTGAGTGGTCCATCAGGTACGGCTTTATTATAAAACCGCCTATCGGAATATCCTCATTATGAATAGCCGGGATGATGTTTGAAAGCGGCACTTGCCTTGGGACGAACGCATTAAGCGTTTCTATCATTCTCATGGCTCCGGGGCTCATAACCACGGGGATTTCCGGGTTGGCAAAATGCAAAAGCCCGTAATGGTCGCCATGGGAATGGCTGACCAGAATAGCATCAAAATCCTTTTTGTCATCTTGATACAGCCCTTTGATATCCGGCAAAATACCGCTTTGCTTAAGGTCTGAAATATCTTTTTTCTCCCACACCTTCTTGCCTTTCAGCGGATCAACAAGAAAATCCTTGCCCGCTTTGTCGTTAAGCGGCATGCCAAGGTCTAAAAGTATCCTTGAACTGCCGGATTTTATTTCTATACAGGTTCCCCCCACCTGGTTACTTCCTCTGTACATTGTGAATTCCATATGTTTATTCTTCTACTCCCTGGGAAAATATTTCCCGGCGTTTTGTTCGGCTTCGGCTATAACTTTTTTCATGGCTAGATATTCCGGCAATACTGCCAATTTAGCGGGCTGTTCGTGGGCTTCAAGGTACTCAATCAGTTTTAAAAGCGTGGCAATGCGGTCTTCGGCCACAATCCGTCTAACATCGGCATTGCCTCTGTCACACAAAGCCGCGAAACCCAGCCAAATTAACATAAAAACCGCTATAACTGCCATATAAACCTCCAAAACAATCCCTTATTAATAGTATATAGTACCGTGCCGACAGCGTGGCGTCGGCAGGATAAAATGCCTCAGCGGTTTAACCTTGGTTTTTTGCCAGGGGGCAGTTTTTCAGCATAAAACATTAAATTGACGCAATCAAAACTAGCTGGAATAGAATGCCCGTATTTTCCCGTATTGCTCCAGACAATATCCAGAGATACATCCTCTTTACTATCAATACCAGCAACGCGGTATTGCAGCATGCGTATATTGAGGATAATTCCGACCGCGTCTTCAAATATGCCGCGGGCGCGGAAATCGCGGAGTTTGGGGCACGCGCGGGGCGAAAGCCCGTCCGGTTTAAGTTCGTTAAGGCCGTAAGCGCAGACAACAGCCGTATCTGTATCTTCGGCCAGGCGTCTAAGCGCGTGCAGTATAGCGGTTTTATCTAAGCTTCGTTCGGGAAAATCTGAAAGATAGTTAACGGAATCTATAAAGATCACGTCCAGCTTATTCTTTTCCCGCTTCAGCTCACGGACCAGTCCCAAGGCCTCCGTGCGCACGGAATTGGATGAAAAACGCTTGGAAGCGGAAACCCAAAGCCCTGTTTTAGAAAGAGCTGGAATGGCTTTTGTAAGCAGAAGCCAATCATCACGTGTAATTGTGCCTCTTTTAACTTTTGAGTACGCCACGCCTGCCCGGCTTGCCGTAAGCCTTGAAAAGAACTCAGCCGTGGGCATATCCGGCAGGAAAACCGCCGCATTAAACTTTCCGGAAGTTATAAGGTTATTTAGAACCGATATAATGAAAGCTGTTTTGCCCTGGCGTGGCCGTGAGGAAATTATAGAGACCCCCCCGCGCCTGAAGTCAGGACAGTGATGCAGACTGAAGCCCAGTGGGATATCCAGTTTGGAGTAGCTAACCCACGCTTTTTCGGTGCTTTCATTAAATTCACGGCAAAGCGTGTCGGGTTTTTTAAATATTGTCATGAAAATAATATACAGGCCCGCGCCGACAGCGTGGTGTCGTTAGGTTGCTTTCTTATTGGGAACATGCAAAAGCGATGACCTTCCCCCTGTAATTCATACCAATTATTTTGCAATGGATACCCGTGATATGGCAGCATTGCAAATCATTCTAGGGCATTCAACCCCAAACCTGACAATGCGCTACGCGCATTGAAGCGTGGAACATCTGGCCTCCAGCATGGCGGCTTTTGAAGCGTAGAACAGTATAAAACCATTACTGAGAGGGCACAAATCGGGCACCACCACAGTTATGGCTCCACCCCTGAAACATAAATTATTATTGTAAAATATAGTTGAACGCCCCCATAGCTCAATGGATAGAGCACCTGCCTTCTAAGCAGGTAATTCAGGTTCGATTCCTGATGGGGGCAAGCTTTTAGAAGGCTGAAGGCTGAGGACTATCCTGGATACTTTCCGGTTTCTATAATGAAGAAAACATTGTTTCTCGTTTTAACCGCGGCTGCCCTTTCCTCCTGCGGAAATTACCATTACGAAGAGGCGGAAAAACTCCGCTCACAGGGTCTGGCGCTTGCGGCCGCGGACCAGTATAAACTTTTTGCCGAAACAAGCTCTTCAGACCCCCGTACGGAGCGGGCGCTTTTTAAGGCCGCCGGCATTTATTCAAGGGAATTCGGCCTCTGCGCAAAATCCGGCCCGCTTTTTGAAAAGTTGCTGAGGAATTATCCCATCACAAAGTTCCGCCGCGAAGCCATGCGCGGGCTGTTGATCTGTCCCGATTATTTCCCCATGGACACTGCGGGTATTTGGCTTTACGGCGACTCGCAGACCGGCGGCAAAAACGCCAGGCAGGAATTTTTGATTACCGGGGTCGCTCCGGATAAAACCACCGCCGAAAACACTTTTTACGCCGGCCGCCAGCTGGTAAGCCGCCAAAAACGCGCCTATAGCCTTTCCGGAGGTGACTTAATTGAGAAGCAGGACGGTTTTGATACAATTATCCTCCGGTATCCTCTGAGTTCCGGCGCCGGCTGGACTTCAAAGTGGCAGGGCGGGCGTTTGTCTTTCAAGGTTGAGGCCGCGGGCCTGAAAGTGAAGACGCGCGCCGGCGAGTTCGAGAATTGCGTTAAAATAAGCAGGCGCATGGCGGGCATGTCTTCCTGGATCTATGAATATTACGCGCCCTGGAAAGGCAAGATCCTTACCTCGGTGGGCGGGAAGGGTTTTGAAAACAGGGTAACGGAGCTTATCTCTTATGAAGAAAAAACAAAGTGAGGAAAATACCCCGGCCCTTTTCGGCGCGGAACCCGCTGTGGCCCCCCCTCCCGTACCCGTAAAAAAATCTTCCGGCCTGCTCGCGTTTTCCTACTCCAAGCTTTCCATGTATACGGAGTGCCCGCTGAAGTATAAGTTCAAATATCTGGATAAGCTGAAAGAGGAGCCTAAATCATATTTTGCTTTCGGAAACAGCATTCACAAGGCGCTTGAGTTCCTTCACGCCGTAAGCAATCCGCCTTTCCCGTCCATTGAAGAAGTGCTTGAGTTCTACAAAAAAGAGTGGGGCGTTAAGTCGTGGCTTGAAAAAGGATACAAAGACCCGGACAAAGAAGCGGTCGACTTCCAAAAAGGGCTTGAAATGCTGCAGGCGTATTACGCCCATAATAAGGCCGCTCTAAAACCTCCCTTCCTGCTTGAATATTCCACCGACGTGGAAGTGGACGGCCTTAAAGTGCGCATAATAGCCGACCGCATTGAATACCTGGGCGGGGGCGAAGTGGAAATAATAGATTATAAAACCGGCAAGGACGTAAAACGCCAGCCTGACCAGCTTTACATGTACCAGAAAATAACCGAACTGGACCCGCGGCTGAAGGAAAAGATAGCGGAGCGTTACGGCAAAAAGGTAAGTTCGGTGAAAATACGGCAGATGCTTTATTACCATGTGCCGACTTTAAAACAATATCCGTTTGAGCGCGCCGACGATAAGGAGATAGGCGTCTTCTGGGAAAGGGTGCTTGGCGCGGCGGAAAATATACGCGGTTTAAAATTTGAGCCAAATCCCGGGGAATTCCAGTGCCATTTCTGCGACTTTAAAAATTTCTGTCCCGTTCACTCCGCTTCGCGCAAGCCGTCTGCCTCTTCTGCCCCGGCAAAAGACTACAAAAAGGAACAACCGGCCGCTGGCGAAGCGGCGGTGCCGCCGCGCGGCTCCAACG
The DNA here is from genome assembly GCA_026388155.1 of Elusimicrobiota bacterium. Taxonomy (NCBI): domain Bacteria; kingdom Pseudomonadati; phylum Elusimicrobiota; species Elusimicrobiota bacterium. The sequence continues at coordinate 38,538 of JAPLKI010000007.1, read as the reverse complement.
TTAAAGTTGAAGATTTGGTGGACCGCTACGGCCACCTGAAAGAAGAAATGGACAAGCTGAACACCCAGCTTGAGGAAGTGGCGCGCGAGCTTGGCGAAATACACGCGGGGTCCGGTAAAAAAGAATTATCCGGCGAAAAATACAGCCTTGAGCTCAGCCGCGGAGAAAACTGGAAATTCAGCGACCGCGAGGCGGTTATAGGAGTGCTGAACGAATTTGACCTTTACAAGAAGGCCCTTGGCCTTACGCTGCCCAAAATAGTGGCTATGCTTAGCGACCCCGCGGTGCCGGAAGACGCAAAAAACAAACTGAAGCGCCACGGTGTGAGCTCTCCCCGCTTTGAAATAAATCTGAAGAGAAAAAAGGCTTAAGGCTGAGGGCTGAAGATCGATGATTTAAGATTCAAGATTCAAGATTTAAGATTTGGATTCAACAATGAAGGCGTATAGCCTATGGCTTATGGCAGAGGTAATGAATGACTGATATGCCGGCTGGCGGCGAAGATTTTATTCTGGTGCTTGACCAGGGGAGTTCCAGCTCAAGGACGCTTGTTTTTGACCTTGAGGGAAAGGTACGTTTCAAGGCCCAGCGCAAGCTTGAGGCTGCTTACCCCGCCCAGGGGCTGGCGGAGTACGACGCCGAAGAGATCTTCAGGACACAGAAAGAAAGTTTAAGTGAAGTGCTTTCCAAACTCCCCCCCGGCTCAAAGGTTTTGGCGCTTTCCGTGGCGGCCCAGCGTTCAACGGTGGTGTTCTGGGATAAGCGCAGCGGCGCGCCGCTTTGCCCCGCGCTTAGCTGGCAGGACGGGCGCGCGCTTGAACTTTTGTCTTCGGTGGGCCTTTCAAACCGCAAAATCCATGATGCCACCGGCCTGTATAAAACCCCGTATTACAGCGCCTCAAAAATAGCCTGGTGTCTTAAAAATTATCCCGCGGTCAAAAAAGCCGCCGAAGAGAAAAATCTTCTTATCTCGCCGGTGGCCGGCTTCCTGCTTTGGAAATTCTCGAACGGCTCTGTCTTCGCTCTGGATCCGGGCCAGGCCCAGCGCACCCTGCTGTTCAACATCAGGCGGCTGAAGTGGGACAAGCGCCTGCTTGAGGCTTTCGGAGTGCCCCCGGAGTGCCTGCCGGAAGTGCGCCCAAGTTTCGGAGATTACGGGCGCATTGAAACGGACGGTTTTACGCTGCCGGTTCGCGCCATGCTTGGCGACCAGCAGGCCGCTATGCTGGGCCTGGGGGTTGAGGGCGAAAATGCCGCCGCCCTTAATTATGGCACCGGCGCTTTTCTGCTGGTAAACACCGGTGCTACCCCCGTAAAAATACGCGGTCTGCTTAATTCAGTGGGCTGGCAAACGGGGCGCGGTAAAAAATCGCTTTGTTATTTTACCGAAAGCACAGTCAATTCAGCCGGCACGGCCCTTGAATGGCTGAAAGTGAAGTTTAACCTTTTTGACGATATAAATGATGTAGACGGCATGTGCCGCAAATCCAAAAACCGTCTTTTCTGTCTGCCGGCCATAGGCGGCATTGGCTCGCCGTATTGGGATTTCTCCGCTTTTACCACTTTTACCGGGTTTTCCGCCGGCTCCGACAAGTACGATGTCGTGCGCGGCATGGTTGAGGGCGTGGCTTTCATGGTGGGCGATTCGCTTGACCTTGTAAAGCGCAAAGGTTTTAAAATAGACGAGCTGAAAGTTTCTGGCGGTCTTTCAAAAATAGACTGGCTGCTGCAGTTTCAGGCCGATATTACGGGCGCCAAAGTGCTGCGCCTGGAAGAAGCCGAGGCCACCGCCGCGGGAGCGGCCCTTGCCGCCGCGCGCTCTATCGGCCTTAATCCCTCCTGGAAAATAAAAACTTCGCCGCGGGAATTCGCGCCGCAATTAAGCGAAGAAGAACGCCAGAAATTGATCAAGAGCTGGCGCGCGTTCGTGAAGGCGACCCGGAAAACCAGCCAAGCTTTGCGCCGCCTGGGCGCGCTCCCCCACGCATAAGCCAGATGCTATGACCCGGAAACATAAAGATATCCGCACAATTGAAGCCGCCGGAGTTTTATCCGGCGACGCTTTTTTAAATTCGTATAAACCGTTCGTATGGATATTTTTTGTCGGCTTTTTGCTTTATTTCAGGACCATTTTTTTTAACTTCAGCTACCTTGACGACAACGCGCTTATACTGGACAAGTTTGACTTTATCTCCAGAGCTTCGAACATCATTAATTTTTTCAGGGAAGAAGTTTTCCACTCCCACCTGGGCGGCTCATATTACCGGCCGATGATCACCGTTTCATTTATGCTGGACGCCCTGTGGGGAGGGAAAAATCCGGGCGCGTATCATTTTACCAACGTGCTTTTGCACTTGTTCGTGTGCTGCCTCGTGTTCCGGGTTTTGGTGAAATTGAATTATAACAGGGCGCTGTCGTTTTTTTACGCCCTTCTTTTTACGGTACATCCCGTTTTGACGCAGGCCGTGGCGTGGATACCGGGAAGGAACGACATCCTGCTCGCCTTATTCACGCTTTTGAGCTTTATTTCGTTCCTGTCTTTTTTGGAGGGCCGGAAACGGGCACAGTTAGCGGCTCATTTGCTGTTTTTACTGCTTGCGCTGCTGACCAAGGAAAACGCGGTTTTCCTCTGCGCTTTGTGCCTGTTCTTTGTCGTTTTTATTAAGAAGGAATCTGAACCGGCTGCCGGAGGCAATCTTTCGCTTTTTGCCGGCTGGATATTGGTTGTTTCGGGCTGGTTTCTGGCGAGAAGCGCCGTTCTAAAAACAATTATAGGAAATTCCGACTTTAACATCATAAGATCGCTGATGGAAAATTCCCCCGCTCTTATCCCCTATATCGGCAAAATCTTTTTCCCCTTCGATCTCGGGATAATGCCGGTACTTAAAGATCTGCCGATGCGGTACGGAGTATGCGCGGGTATCATTACCGGGGCGCTGATATATGTTTCCAGGGCAAAACGGGCGAATTACGTCGCTTTCGGGATATTCTGGTTCCTGCTGTTCCTGCTGCCGTCATTTATACGCTCAGGTTCGGCTGTGCCTGATTTCAGCGAGCACAGGCTATATCTTCCGCTGACAGGTTTTATTTTTATGCTTGCGGAACTGGATATCCCCGGGATATTAAAATTGCGCGGGCGCGGGGCACTGGCGCTTGGCGCCGGAGTTCTGTGCCTGTTTTTTTTGATCGCTTTTATCCACTGCGGAAATTTCAGGGATAAAATAAGTTTTTGGAAAAAAGCGGTTGAATCTTCACCCAGTTACGCTTTCAGTTATAATAATCTCGGCTCAATGTATTATCTTGACGGAGATCTGCCTAACGCCGAAAGCCTGTGGAAAAAAGCGGTTTCAGTAAATCCGGAGGAAAAGCTGGTTTACGGCAATTTAGGCCTCCTTTACATGAACCGGGGCAAATTTAAGGAAGCGGAAGAATATTACCTCAAAGAGATAAAGCTTAATCCTCTTTACGACAATGTCTATCTTAATCTGGGGATTTTATACTATGGCGGCGGCTTTGTCGATAAAGCGGAGCTTTCCTGGGAAATGGCTCTCCGGATAAACCCGGACTTCGCTAAAGTCTACGCAAATCTGGCCTTTCTGAACTATCAGAAAAAAGACATAACCAAGGCGAAATTTTATATTGAGCAGATGCGCAATAGGGGATTTTACGTGCAGCCCGAACTTGAACAGGTTATTGCGGCGAGTAAATGAAAATTTCACTCTGGACTTAATCACTAAATCACTTAATCCCTATTCCCCGTTTGCTTCCAGGTATTTCCCGGCTTCCATGGAGGCTACGCAGCCTGAACCGGCGGCCACTACCGCCTGTTTGTAATTGCGGTCCATCACATCCCCGGCCGCGAAGACCCCCGGCACGGAAGTTCCGGCGTGTCCGTCGGTTAAGATATACCCATCCTGGTCAAGTTTAAGCTGCCCTTCAAAAACAGCCGTTTCCGGCGAGTGGCCGATGGCAATGAACGCGCCGGTTAAATTCAGCTCGCGTATCGCGCCGGTTTTAACATTTTTAAGCTTTACGGTTTTCAGCTTTGAGTCTCCAAGCATCTCAAGCGGCACGCAGTCGTAGATAATCTCTATTTTCGGGTTCGCTTTCAACTTTTCCTGAAGGCGGAAATTGGCGCGCAGTTGGTCCCGCCGGTGCACCAGATAAACACGCGAGGCGAATCTGGTCAGGAACAGCGCGTCTTCGGCGGCGGAGTCCCCCCCTCCCACCACGCACACTTCTTTCCCGCGGTAAAAGAATCCGTCACAGGTCGCGCAGCCTGAAACGCCCTTTCCTATATATTTCCCCTCCGAGGCGAGGCCAAGCCACCTGGCCCTGGCGCCGGTGGCGGCTATTACCGCGCGGGCGGTGTATATATTGGCGCTTGAGCCGGTTACGGCGAAGGGAGAAACTTTAAGGTCAACTTTTACGGCGTCTTCCTGAAGTATTGCCGCCCCCAGGCGTTTTGCCTGGTTAAGCATGCGAGTCATCAGGTCGGCTCCGTTCACCGGCTCCTGAAAGCCGGGGAAATTTTCTATTTCCGTGGTTTGCAGAAGCTGTCCGCCGGGGGCCGCGCCTCCGATAAGGGCGGTTTTAAGACCTCCCCTGGCGCCGTAAATGGCCGCCGTAAAACCGGCGGGGCCGGAGCCGATTATCAAAAGATCGTAGTGGTTGTCGTTCTCGTTCATGTCATCTTTCCTCTTTGTAAGAAGCCATTGAATTGTCTGTTTCCCAGAATTTTACTTTCGAGACGGGCAGGCCCAGCTTCTTCATTTTAATGAAGATCAGTTCGGCCAGCGCCTCAGCCGTCGGGTTGTCACGCGTTTCAAAACAGGCCTGGCGCGCTTTTTTAAGAAGTTTAAGCAGAGGATCCCGCGCGCAAAGTATAACTTTATGGTCAAGGTTCGAATCCACCCACATCTTCAGCGCGGCGCCGAACTCCGTGAAGTCCGCCACCATAGCCGAACTGTCAAGCGTTTCGGTTTCAAGTATCAATTCCACCCTGGCGTTATGGCCGTGCAGATTTTTACATTTGCCGTTATGATCCAGCAGCCTGTGACTGTAGGCGAAAGATACGGTTTTGCTGACTTTATACATAGTTTCTTCCGGTACGGCCCTAGTAGACAGAAGCCAGAATTCAGGAGCCAGAATTAGAATACCAGCGATGAGAAAGGTTCCACCATTCTGAATTCTGACTACTGAATTCTGTATACCTAAGCCGTTGCTTTTTTTACCTTCAGCCCTGTCTTCTTCATGAATTTACGCACCAGGTTCATGGATAGCCCTACCACTGTGTCAAAACGGCCTTCCATCTTTTCTATAAAAATATCATCTGTGTCCTGCACGGCGTAGGCTCCGGCCTTGTCTAAGTGCTTTGAGGCCATATCTTTAAGTTCGGCCTCCTTCAACCTGCGCGCTTTGCAGCGGGAAATTTCCGCGCCGGCCAGAAATACGCCTTTTTCAAGCCAGATCAGGGCCACGCCCGTATGCACAGCCTGCCACGAACCGTTCTGCAGCCGCAGCAGCCGCAGCGCCTCTTTTTTGTTTTCAGGTTTGCCAAGCACCCGGTTCTTGCAGTAAACCAGTGTGTCGGAGCCAAGCACCGGCGAGCCCGGGTATTTAACGGCCACGCTGAGCGCTTTTTTGTACGCCAGTTCCCGTACTATAAGAGCGGGGCGTTTGTAGGAGGAGATTTCCGCGATATGGCTGGGTATTACGCGGTGTTTTATACCGGAAAGCGTCAGCAGTTTTATGCGCCTCGGAGATTTGGAGGCAAGTATAAGCCGTGGATGTCTCATCCCTTGATCAGCTGTTTATAGATTACCGCCGAGATGAAAATTCCGGCTATGCTTGCGATGTTGAATTTGAAAACCAGCCCCACGGTACATTCTATCAGGTTCAGGTCCAGTGTGGTCGGTTTGAGCCCCGTGTCTATGCCGGTGTTTATAAGGTTGGCTATCGCTCCGGCCGGCAGCCATATATTGCATATTTTGCTGAATAAAATTCCGAGAAGCGCCCCCACCACTATCACCACCACCACATGAAGTATGTTTTTCATATTTCGTTGAGTTCAGGCCTGTCCTTTGAAATATTGCTGGTAAAAAGCGTGTTGGCGCCCAGCCAGTCCAGGTATTCTTTATTGCCTTCGTCAATGTTTAAGAAAACTGTTTCAGGCACGCTGTAGGCGTGTTTGCGGCGCACCGCCTGTATTATGTCCTCGCGCAGGACTTTTCTCGTCTTTATTATCAGCAGGATCTCCTGGGTGTGTTCGATTTTCCCCTGCCAACGATAGGTGGAGGAAAGTCCGGGCACGGCGGAAACGCAGGCGGCGAGTTTCTCTTTTATAAGCTCGTCGGTTATTATAGAGGCGGTCTTTTCGTCACTCACGGTCACAAAACAGATATCGTAAGGTGTTGGCATAACATAGATAATATAAATAGAAGCCTGATAAGTCAAATAACTTCAGGGGAGAGGGGCTAGCGCAGAGGGTGGGGCAGAGTATAAGGAACTCCTTCCTTATCCCCTATCCCCTATCCACTTCTTCAAGTCTTATTCCGGCAGATTGCAGCCCGAGAATTCTTCCCTTGCGTGCTGTATCAGGCCGGCGTTGTCCGCGTTCCACGCTTTATCTTCTTCCAGCGCCCGCCGGGAGGCCTTTTCAAACCTCGAAAAGATATCGCTTTGCTTATCGTAAAATGTGCGCTGAAAACGGTAAATGTCATACATCGGCATGGCCCGGATATTGGCGTCGTTTTTCATCGCGTCCGACCGGCTTAGCAGGCCCTTTCGCACTTTCTGCTGGTCGCGGTCATAGAGCAGCTGGAAGAATGTTTCTTCATTCATGGATTGTCTGATCCTTTCAAGCCACAGGCGCTGGTCGTTCAGGGTATCAAACGGACGCTGGCAGTCGGCGTCGGATGAAAGCGCCAAAGCCCGCGCTTTCTGCGCGGCATAGCGGGAGCCGTCAAAGATGTAAGTGCAAAAATCCGATTTGATCTCCTGCGCGAATTTTTTATTTTCAAAATCCTGGTTCAGGACATTCATTTCAATGGCCGTCCTGGCCTGGAAAAGGGCGGCGGCCTCTTCTTCTTCAACTATGATGTCCTCAAGGCCCGATTCCGCGTAAAGGCGGTAAATATAGGCGGCCCGCCCGAGCGCTAACGCGAGCAGCGTGTCGAAGTCCCGGAACGCGGCCGGTAAAAAAATTTTTCGCGCTCTAAGCGAAAATTTGGGGCAGAAGCCGGGAGTGTTGGAGTATTCAAAACGCGCGGGTTCTTTATAGAGGAAATCCACCAGCTGTTTGCCCTCGGGAACGCTCGTGAGTTTGTCCAGGGCGCGTTCTATGGAAGGTTCGCTTGTCAGAATAATATCCTTTCTCCGGGACCCCGAGCAGGCGGCGGCGCTGAAAAGCAGGACTGAAAGAATAAAGCGGATTTTCATTTTTTGAACAGGCCTTTAAGCAGCTTTGAGCCCTGCTTCACGGCATTATCAACGGCCTTTTTAACTGCGGGCTGCTCCATCACGGATTTTATGTCGAGCTTGACGGACGGAGAAGCCATTGTGCCCGTTACCAAAAGGGTCAAAGGGGCGGACATCTTTATGCCGCTGGCCTCTTTCAGCCTGTTGTTCAGCTTCATGTCCAGCGTTTCCGCGCTCAGGTTTATGCTGCCGGACGATGAAACATCCGCCACCGCGGCTGTCAGCAGCGATTTGTTTATTTTCATCACGCCTTTGTCAAAAAGGTAATCCCCCTCTATTTTGTCAAAAGCGATGTTGTTGAAATCCGGCAGGCGTGCGCCCTTCGCAAGCTTTGAGGCCTTCTGAAGCACAATAAGCGGATAAAGCGCGACCTTCGCGGCCTTATTGTTTTTTGCAAGTTCGTAAAGTTCGGATAATTTTCCCGCTCCGACGTTAAATGCCGCGACGCCCGACAGTTCTTTCAGGTCCGGCGAAATATTTTTAAGGTCGCATTTAAAAGCCGCGGCTTTTGCGGAAAAATTGGGATGTTCTATCGCCCCCACTTCGGCCGCTCCGGCCAGGTCAACGTAAAAGGGCTGCGCATCCGGCTTTTGCGGCGGTTTTTTCGCGTCCTTGCCGCCGCCGGAGGCCGCAGGCAGGTCTTTCATGGCGAATTTTGCCAGCTTGAAATCAAAGACTGCTTTAGGATGCGAGGTGTAGTTTTTCACGCTGAAAGAGCCTTTAAAGTCTTCGCCGTCAAGTTTGCCCGAAAGCGGCCCCGAAACGATCATGTCTTTTGAAAAGTCGAGCGCGCCTTTAAGGCCGGAAAGTTTTCTGCCGGCGGCCCCGGCTCCCACGCCGCTGAAGTCGGCCCTGCCGGAAACCGACAGGGCGCCGGTCCAGCCGCAGGACAGGTCCGCGCCAGCGCGGCCGATTAAGGCGTAGGGCTCAAGGGCTGTTGCAAGTTTTGAAAGCCGGGAGAGATCCGTTATTTCCGCTTTGAGTTTTACAGTCGCCTGCATGGCGGGCGCGAGTTTTATTGCCGCCGAACCCGAAAGATCCATGCCCTTTGTGTGCGCCTCAAAAGATCTTATGTCCGCCGCCGAGGGTTTTATTGCGGCGGAGACTTTTATGTCGGTAAGCGGTATTTTAAAGCCGGCCGGAACCATCGGAAATTGTTTCGACAGCTCTGATGAGTCCATTTCCGGTATTTGCGCTTTCAGCTCCGCGTTAAAAGAGTAGTCAAAAAGCGGGTTCCACGCCAGAGCGCCTTTCAAAGCGCCCGAGGCGGGCCCGGCCTTGAAGGTCAGGCTGTTCAGTCGCAGGTCATTGAAAGTCATCTTGAAAGCGGTGTCGGCGTCAGTGGCGGGCACAATTATCCCCCCGGGCGCGGCCGGGAAAAACGGCTTCAGATCGGAGGTGGAAAAAGACTTCAGGGCGAGTTTAAGCTCGGCCTCGGGCTCCATCAGATTCGAGAGTTTTCCGCTGAATTCCAGTTTCAGCGCGCCGAGCGAAAGCCGGGCATGCTCGATTTCCGCGCGGCCTTTTTGCGGATCCCAGCCGCCCAGCGCCGCTCTGCCTTTCAGGTAAACGGGCATTGACCCTTTAAAAGCGGGCATCGCTATATCCAGCGTGAAATTAGCCTCAAGCGGAAATAAAGTATCAGGCGAAATATTTTTGGCATCAAGGGTGATGTCTTTAATGGTGACAGCCATGTCGCCCGCGAAGTTGCGGTATGAAAATCGGGAGTTTTTTACGCTCAGCTTCGAAATCCCAAGCGGCGCGGGCGCGGCGGAGCTTTTTCGGGCCGCCGGAGGTCCGGCGTTCCCTTTGGCGGAAAGCAGGTCGGAAAAATTATAAGTGTCTTTTTTTATTTCCATGACCTTCAGCTTCAATCCGTCGGCTGAAACCGACCTTACTTTTATCTTTCCGCTGAAAATAAGTTCCCGCAGCGACGGGCGCACGGAAACCGCTTCGGCGCTTAAAAATTCCCCTTTTGAAAAGTCGGGGTATTCCGAAACCCTGAGGCCGGCCACAGAGAAACCGGATAAATTCACCGACGCGCTTTTAAAATCGATCTCCCTTTTCAGATTTGAGGAGGCGTAATCAAGCGCCAGGCGTTTGACTCTCTCAGGAGTAAAATATATCTTCAGGGCCAGCGCTCCCGCAAGTGCAAGCGCCGCCAAAACTCCGCCGGTCCATAGCGAAATTTTAACAAGCTTTTTCATATTCTCAATTATACAAAACTCGCCAATAAAATGTGGCGGTCCCGAGCGTGACAATAGAATAAGGTGTTTAACCGGCACCGGACGCTACGGCCTCTTTTCCTTTTTCAGGTTTAGATAAAAATGCTAGATTAGTAGCGTTGATGAATGTACTTATATTGAACCTTAATCTGGCCGTTGACAAAACCGTTCTGGCCGGCCGCCTTGAAAGGGGCCGTATTTACCGCTTCAGTGAAACGCTTACCGCGCCGGGCGGCAAAGGCGTTAATGTGGCCAGAGCGCTGCTGGCGTGGGGCTTGCGCCCTAAAGTAACTGGCTTCATAAGCGGCCTTAACGGTTTATGGATAGAACGGGCCCTGAAGGCCGAGGGACTTGGCGCTTTTCTGGTAAGGCACAAAAGCGGAGAATCGCGCGTTTGTCTTTCAGTTGTCGACTCAAGGGGGCTTTCCACGGATTTTAATGAGGAGGGGCCGGCCGTGCCGGCCCGGGCGCAGGCTGATTTTCTGCGGCGTCTGGCGGCCATGGCCGGCGGCTTCAAGGTTCTTGCGGTATGCGGCAGAGTTTCAGCCGGGCTTAAAAAAGGTTTTTATGCGAAAATCGTGCGCATGGGCAAAGCCCGCGGCTGTTTTACCGTTTTTGACGCCAGCGGCTGGGTTCTGAAAGAGGGGCTGGCCGCGGGCGCCGACGCCGTAAAAATAAATCGTTATGAATTTGAGGAACTTTCTGGCCGCGGGTTTTCCGCGCGCGGCCTTTCGGCTTTTTTTAAGAAATACGAGAAAAACGGGCTTAAGGCGCTTATTGTGACCGACCGCGCAAACCCCTCGTTCGCTGTCTCACCCTTCGGTCTGTGGCGGATAGCCCCGCCTAAACTTGCGGGGCTTAAAAGCCCGGTAGGCGCCGGAGATTCTTTCCTGGCCGGCTTCCTGGCGGGATTCATGAATGGTTTTTATTTTGAAAGGACGCTTAAACTTGCAGCAGGCTTCGCGGCTTCGGACTGCCTTAGCCTGGGCTCCGGAGTTATAGATCGGCGTGAGGCCCTCGCCTTCGCGCAAAAGGCCGCGGTAAAGAAGATACTGTAGGGGCTGCTTTAGGCCGTACGCCATATGCCGTAAGCTGCATGGAAATATTTATGATTTGTTTTGTGCAACCTGTTTATAGCTTATGGCGTTTTCCAGCCAAATAATCTGAGTAGTAATGTAAATTGTATGGAGCTTATATGAAAAAATTTTCCGGGATAGAAAAAATACTCGGTCAAGCGGGAAGCGAGGGCCGCGCGGCTCTTACTGAAACGGAAGTTTACGAGGTCCTGAAAATAGCGGGCCTTGCCGCGCCGCAATACATACTTTATCCAGCCGCGGCGCTTGAGCCGGCGGCTGCGGCGCTTGATGCCTGCTCCAGGCTTTCGGGCGATAGGCTGGTCCTTAAACTGGTTTCTTCAAAAACTCTCCATAAAACTGAGTCCGGGGGCGTGAAGATAATCCTGAAAGATAAAGAAGCCGCGGCGCAGGCTCTGCGCTCAATGAAAACCGCCTTCTCCGACGCCGAGGGGTTTATGGCGTCCGAGTTCGCCGAGCATTCCGCTTTTTCCCTGGGCGAGGAATTGATGCTTGGGGCTCGCTCCGACGACGCTTTCGGCCCGGTTATTACCCTCGGGGTCGGCGGCACCAACGCCGAAGATCTCACCCGCTCGCTTAAGGAAGGGCTTTCCCCCTCCATCATTCCCGCGGAACTGGCCCTCAGCAGCCAAAGCTGGCGTGAGTTCCTTGCCGGTTCGTGGGTTTGGCGTTACAGCTCCGGCGCGGTACGCGGCGGCAAAAGGCTTGCCGGGGACGATGAGATCATCAAATGGCTTGAAACTTTCGCGGCTATAATGCGCCATTTCCGCGACGGCGGCGCCTCCAAATGGGCCATATCGGAATTTGAGGTGAACCCGCTTGCCGTTACGAAGGGCGGGCTTGTGGCGCTTGACGGTGTGCTTCGCTTCAAGGCGGCCAAAAACAATTTCCGCCGGCTTCCTTCAAAAAAAGGCATAGCCGGGCTTTTAAAACCGGCCAGCGTCGCCGTGGTCGGAGTGAGCGAAAAGAAAATGAATATGGCCCGCATTATCCTTAATAATATTTCTAAAGCCGGGTTCCCCAAAGAGCACACTTACATTATAAAGGAAGGCGTCGCGCAGATAGACGGGGTCAGATGTATTCCTTCCCCCTCCCTTTTGCCTGAAATCGTGGATATGTATGTGGTGGCCGTTCCCTCGTCCGAGGTTCCGCGTGTGATCTCCGAGGCGGGCGACTCGCGCAAAGTGCACGGCGTGGTGCTTATTTCCGGCGGCATGGGCGAAAAGGCAGGTTCCGAGCATATAGGCCGCGGCGTAAGCGCGGCTATCGAGCGGGCCCGTGAAAATAATCCCGATTTTGTGCTCTCGGGGGGCAATTCGCTGGGCCTTGTGCTGAATGAAGCTAAGATAAACATCCTTTTTATTCCGGAATACAAAATGGCGTACCCTATCGGAATAAACCCGCACACGGCGGCAACCGCCTTTGTCAGTCAGAGCGGGGCTTTTGTGATTTCGGCGGAAAGCTGTATGCCCTGGCTTAAACCGGCGTACAGTATAACCGTGGGCAACCAGCAGGACATAACCGTGGCGGATTACCTCGATACGCTGGCCGACGAGAAAGACCTTAATGTGCTTTTGGTTTACATTGAGGGCTTTAAACCCGGCGACGGCCTGGCTCTGGCCAAAATTATCGAGAAAGCCCGCAGGAACGGCAAGCAGGTGGTGCTTTACAAGGCCGGCCGTACGGCTGTGGGACAGAAGGCCGTAATGGGCCATACGGCTTCGATCGCCGGCGATTATCTGGTTACAAAACTGATACTGGAACATGCCGGCGCGCTGGTGGCCGAGACTTTTGACGACTTTAACGACTACGCCCTGCTTGCCTGCCATTTCGCGGGTCTTGAAATCAAGAACCGGAACACGTTTTTTGTCAGCAACGCGGGTTTCGAGACGGCCGGTATGGCCGACAGCGTTAAATCCGGCATTTCCGCCGCTCTGAACGACGAGGGGCTGAAAGCGGAGCTGGAAAAAGTTCTTGCGGATTTTAAACTGGACTCTATCGTGGACGTTAAAAATCCGATGGATATAACTCCGATGGCTTCGGACAGGGCGATAGGCGAAACAATAAATAAAGCGCTTGCCTCCCCGGAATTCGGCGGGGCGGTGGTATCCATGGTGCCGCTTACGGCGGCCATGGACACTTTGCCGAAGGGCGAAAACCACCCCGATGACATGGAACGCTCTTTTCTGAAGGACGCCGCTGCCGCGGCTAAAAGTTTAAGGAAGCCTCTGCTTTTCTGCGTGGCTGCTGGCACGCTTTACGAACCCTATTGCGCTTACGCGCTGGAGCTGGGCATCCCGGTATTCCGTTCAGCCGACCGCGCCGTGGAAATTTACCGGGAATATCTGGAATACGCGCTGAAAGCTTGATGGTGAAAGTTGCGCTGATATAGATTTGTGGCGGGGGCCTGCCGAGGGATTTCCTACGCGGGGGTCGGGTGGGGAGCGGGCCAGTCATGGGCTTGCCCATTCCGCCACGTAGGAAACCCTCCCGTGGTTTCCCCCCGAAACGGGGCCCCCCATCCGCTATGTGGCTCCAGAGCAACCCAGCCCTTAAAGGAAATTATTTAGCTACAAGGTAATCTACCCTTCCGGAAAACCCCCTCAAACAAATCCGCCGACACCCCTTGGCGGTAGTGTTAGCCTCTCTACATTAATATCTCCCGCCCTGTAGATACATCTTTTCCCACCCCAGTTGTTGAAGCAGACTTATAGAAAAATATTCTGCCGTTTTTTAAACGCGCTGAAAATTGATGCCGCCAAACAGGCAAAAACACAGGGTGAATTATCGTGCATTTAAGCGTTTAATCAGTGTCCCGTTTGCCCCTTTTATGGAACTATCCGGTCAGCCTGAAAAATGCAGTTGCATTTTTCCCTTCGCGGAGCTCAGGTGCGCTTTGCGCGGCATACTGCACCATGTGCGTGCCGTATCAGGGCCTATGGCCTTCAGACGGCCACCTTCGAAAACCTGGCCGTCTGAGGCACACCGTGCTTGAAACGGCACCTGCGCAAGCATTGGCGCGCATTGCGCTTGGTTTTCAACCCGCTGCTGCGGGGAATCCTGCATTTTTTTATTCACCTGATTCTACTATGGAAATCAGATTGAACTGCAGGATTCAGGTTACCGGCCCGCGGTCAGGCAGATCACTCCGGCGGAGGTAAGGACAACGCCCGCCAGTTTCTGAAAGGTCGCCGGTTCTTTCATGAAAAGCGCGCCAAGGGCGAATCCAAGCAGGGGCGTCAAACCGAACGCCACGGGCATGACGCGGTTTAGGGCTTGCAACAAAATAATAGGACCATTTGGAGGCCCAAATTTGAGCCGGATGCAAGGCGCGACGAGGGAGCATAGCGGTGCCTATGTAACTGAGGAGCAACGCGGCAGTCGGTTCAAAGGTGGGCCTCCCCCTGGGGGCTGAGCCGCTTTCGGGCTGCGCCTTTGCGGCATTCCGCTAATGTACGTGTAGTACATGTCGCTACATGCCGCTTCGGCTCGCTCCAAAATCGGCTCAGCCAAATGGTCCTATTATTTTGTTGCAAGCCCCCAGTTCCCCGGTCCCTATCGCGGTATAAAAAGACAACATCCCCAGAGAGCCGGCCACTACCCCGCCGCCGAGTATCAGATACAGAAGCGGCGTTATTCCGGCGCCGGACAGGGTTTTCCAGCCGGGATAGCTTGCTATCCCCAGCACTAAGAGGGCCGTCCCTGTCCTTATGGTTATCCCTATTACCGGCGACAAGCCGCCGAGATGCAGGCCTTTCTTCTCGAAAAATCCCCCCACGCTCCAGCAGACGGCGGTGAAAACCGCGAAAAATACAGGTTTCATTTAGCCTCCAGTGTGAGATCCATATACAACTTTACCCGGCGGGCGGTCACGGGCATTTTGTCCCCCGCGCTATGCATTTATCCGGGCGGGCACGGCTAAGGATAAATGAGCGCCCCATCTCCGTGTCAGTTCTGCTCTCCCAGTTCGTGGTTGACCTGCGCTCCGGCCAATATCATAAAGCCCATTATGTACAGCCAGGTCATGAGGCCTATTATGCCCCCCGCGGCGCCGTAAAACAGATTATAGGGTCCCGTGCTATGGAGATAAATACGGAAAAGCTCGGAAAAAACGAACTGCCCGACAAGGGTGACGAAAGCCCCATAGCTGAATAACTTGAAAGGGCGTTTAATATTAGGCCCGAAACTGAAAACCAGCGCCAACACAAGAAAGATCACGGTAACCCAAATGGCCCAGCGGAACGCCCCGAAAAGAACCCTCAATCCGACCGGAAAACCGATCTCGGCTATAAGCCAGTTCCTGACGATGGGCCCCATCACCAGCGCCATAACCGCTGTCAGGATGACTCCGATGAGAGCGGTGGTGAGCAGGAGGGAAATTCCCTTGGTTCTCCAATACGAGCGCCGTTCCTGGACGCAATGTATCCTGTTGAGCGCGGCCATCAGGGCCGAGACGGCGGAAGACGCCGACCAGAACGCCAATATAAGGGTCCCGGCTGCCAGCAGTTTTCTGGGTTTAAAAAGAAGGTCAAGGACGGCCGGTCCCGCCATGGTAAAGAGATAGTCGGGTAAGAATTCCTTCATGAGGCGGAGAATTTTTTCCGGGTTGGAAGCTATCGGAAAATAGCCCGCCACCGCGCCCAGAAAAATCAGGAAGGGAAAAAGGGAATAAAGAAAATAAAAACCAAGCTCCGCCGCCATGTCGAAGCAATAATTATTTCCCAGGCCCTGCCAGACCCTGGAAATAAGGACGGTAAGGCTCAGTTTCCGGCTTTTTTCTTTTTCGGTCATAACCTTTTTCCCGCTTTATGCGGAAGCATTGACTAAAAACGAGCTAAACTTCCCGGCGGTCTTTTTTGGCCGTCTGAGGGATACCGTCCATGAGTAGACGACCCTTTTCCCAACAGCTGTGGCACTGACCTGTCGCGGGCCTCTGGCGCTGTCCGCGACTGAGGGGACACCGCATTGCGGTTTCCACCCTTTCCCAACAACTGAGGGGACACCGCATTGCGGTTTCCCCTCCTACATAAGTTATTGTATTATATCCTTTGAAGTGCAGTTCCGGCAACGGGAAGAAGGGTCTCCGGGGGAAGTCAGGTGCGATAATCGCTTGTATTTCCCGCAAACCGGCGTCCCGGGGGGTGCGTCTCATCCCCACAGGAGAAAACACATGGAAAACACATTGGTTCTAAGCCAGGCGGAGGCGGAAACCCGCACTTTCATAAACCATGTATATAGCTGGATGACAGCGGGACTCGCCGTAACGGGAGCGGTTGCCTGGTATATGGCGGCAAATCCCGCAATGATGATCAGTCTTGTAAAGATCCGTTTTCTTTTCTTCGGCCTGCTGATAGCCGAACTTATCCTGGTGGCCTATCTGGCTATATGGCTCAAAGCCATGTCCGCATTCACCGCGTCCGCCGTTTTTGTGGCTTATGCGGTGCTGAACGGCGTAACCATCTCCATAATTTTTCTGGTATACACTGCCTCCTCCATCGCTTCCACATTTTTTGTCACCGCCGGGACCTTCGGGCTAATGAGCTTGTACGGGTATACCACAAAAACCGACCTTACGACTGTGGGAAATCTCTGCTTCATGGGCCTCGTCGGAATAATTATGGCCTCGCTTGTGAATTTTTTCCTGCACAATGCCGCCGTCTACTGGATCACCACATATCTCGGTATTCTGGTTTTTGTGGGACTGACCGCTTATGATACTCAGAAAATAAAAAACCTTAATATCATAGGCAATGAAGGAACGGATGAAGATAAGAAAGAGGCGATTTCCGGGGCGTTAACGCTGTATCTTGATTTTATAAATCTCTTCCTGAGCCTGCTGCGGGCTACGGGCAAGAGGCGTTAGTGTAGTGTCTCGCAAATGGCTTTACTTTTGAAGGCTCAGATTTGAGCCGGATGCGAGGCGCGACGAATGAGCATACCGGGGGTCTGTGAGTGAGGAGCAACGAAACAGCCGGCCAAAGATGAGCCTCCCCCGGGGGGCTGGCCGCTTTTGGGCTACAACTGCGTCACTCGTCACTTACATAGCCCCGCTATGCGCGCTCCTCGTTCCTTGTTTCGCTCCAAAATCGGCTAGTCAAAAGTAAAGCCATTTGCGAGACACTACACTAGTAAGACATCGGGTAAGGGGACAAGCCGCACAAAGTTGATTGAAAGCGGCGAAAAACGGGAGGCGAAGATGGAAAAACGAAAAATAGTCTATGGGGACCTGGAAATGCTCTCCAGAACGTTATGCGTAGCCGCGCCGGAACTTGAAAAGACGCTGCGCTCGCTGGCGGTCTGCATATACGAGCCCGGAGACGTTATCGTTAAGGAAGGGACGGTCGGGACCGATGTTTATGTCGTGCGCCATGGCAAGGTGTCGGTGCGGCATTCGCGCTGGTTCGTTTTATCTAAAGAAGTGGCGGAACTAAGGCCCGGAGACCTTTTCGGGGAGATAGGTTTCCTTATGCCGACGACCCGTACGGCGTCCATTGTGGCGAAGGGGCATTGTGAAGTGTGCTGTATGGTTTTAAACGAATTCAAAGAGCTGCTGACCCGCCATTCCGATCTCCGGTTCAAAGTTGAGGAGATGGCCCGCCGGCGCCTGTATTCGCTGTCCTCGGCGCTGCAATCTTGAGCCGCCGGATAAATGTATAAATGTTACTATTCAGGTTCACGGTTCAGCGGTTTAATGGTTCAACGGTTGGAAATCAGGGGATACAAGAAGAGAGTGTGAAAAAACAACCTTGAACCGTGAACTGTGAACCTATGAACCCTGATACGAATTATGACAATAAACGATACGGATACTAATCGGGCATCGGCAACACCTGAGCCGCCTTCCAAATGGTGGGGTTATCCGGGCGTCGCGCTGGCTGTGTGGATAATTTACCGGGTTACGGAACCCTGGCAGGAAGTTCACTGGGGAATGTCCAAGGAGCAGGCCTTCATCCTCGCTTTTGTCGTTTTGATGATCGCGTGGCATTCGTTCCTGTACAATCTTTTTCTGGTGTACTGCGTTATTGTACAGGCTGGAGAAGAGGAAGACCGGTCTCGGAAAAAGATCGCCGCTCTGCCGCTTGCGGAGGCGAAGGCGAAAGCTTTGGAGCTTCTTAAAGATCCGATGAAGTTCCAATGTATACCGGCAAAAACGCCGCCGGAGCGGGAATTGCCGCCGTCGGTGAGGGAACTTTTTCTTGTTTATGAATTGATAGAAGCGCGCGATTACCCGAAAGATGTCCGGCTGGATCAAAAAGAGATGCTCGCCTCCAGGGCGGCGGCCGGATTTTTAAGTATCGGCGGATATTTTGACGAAGAGGTCGCTATCCGGCCTGGTGAAGATACCGTGTACGAAATTGATTGCGCGCAAACCGGCAAAGAGCGGAAACAAAAAACCTTTCCTTCCATATTCCATTGGATAGTCCTGACGGCCGAACGCCAGGATCAAAGCCGCGAAGACGCGGTATTCAACGGAGACACCTCAAAACCGTGACGAAAAATCGTCCGGGCCGGTTTTGTATACTGTTCTCCATATGACCCTTAAATATTTTTTGGCGGTTTGCCTTATGCTGACGGTCCGCGGCGCTTATTGCGGAGACGCTCCGCGCGGACCTTTTGTGACCGACCGTAACAGGGCTCTGCTTGACGAATTTGAATCCCGCAGGCGCGCGCTGTTCGATGACAGGCCGCAGCTCGCGGCGGTCATGGAGAAAGCCGTGGAATTCCTTGAAACTCTGAGCGCCGACAGCCCCCGTGAGGCGGTCAGCAATGTGCTGGTTTTCATGAACAGCGCGCTAAGATACGCCCCGGACCAGCCGGCCCAGCGCGGTCCGCATGAGTGGACGGCGCAGCAGTCGCTGGGCTACGGTACGTTCAATGGCTGTGTGGAGGCTGAGAGGGTGTTCTTTCGCCTTTTCAGGACCGCTTATCCGGAGTTTAAAGCCAGGGCTATCGGCTCGTTCAATGCCTCAAGCCAGTCCGGAGGGCACGCGCTGGTGGAGGTGGAGGATAAGGACGGCTCAACTTTTCTTGTGGATACCTCTTCTTTCGGAAAACTGCCCAGAAGCCTTTTAAAAAGCGCCGGCTACCAGCGGGCCCTGACCGAAGAGGACCTGGCGCGCCCCGTATCTTTCTCCCCCCGGCACCGCGGCGCGGTAATACAGTTCGCGCAGGACAGCGACATCTTCGCCGAAAAGACAAAAGAAGGCTACCGCGCCGTCCGCTACGCTTATTCCATGGTATTCGACGGCGCGCAGCTTGGAGAGGAGCATTTTCCGACGCTGGCCGCCATGAACTCCTACCTGTCAGGCTATGGCCGGGCCGACGTCTCGTTCGACGCCCTGCGCAAGCTGGACATAATACTGGATTACGCGGACAGTAATAAAGATTCTTTCCTGTACGGGAAGGAGAAGGCAAAACTCGTTATTTTTTCCTGCGGCTCTTCGGTCTCAGAAGACAAGGACAGCGCGGAACTTGAGGCGAAGGCTAGAAAGGAATATGCCGCGCGCGGGAAAGTAAGCACATGCGTAAGGGATTGAATTAACGGTCTGTCAACTGTGCAGCTATATCGTCATTTTTTAAATGGCCGCCAGTATATCAGTATGGCTGACAGCGCCGCAAAAAGGCAGAAGCGGGCGAAAAGCCAGCCGTAGCTCGAGTAAAAAGTTCCCGGTATTGTGAGATATGCCGTTCCTGTAAGAATGCCGGGACCTGCCGGCGGCAGGGCGGCTCTTATATCTCCCAGCGGGTCTATTATCTGCGAGGAGCCGGAAGACGCGGCCCTGACAACCCATAACCCCGATTCCACCGCTCTTGCCGGCGCCATGGCTGAATGCTGGAGGTGCTGCCATTTCCCCCAGGCGGCCGGGTCCAGGCTGTTCACGGCCAGTATCTGCGCTCCTTGCGCCGCCATTTTGCGGGAGCCGTCCTCGAAGTCAAGGTCGTAGCATATCTGCGGACCCAGTTTCCCCAGCGGTGTGGCGACAGGCCCGGGGGAAGGATTCGGAATCAGGCCTTTGTCGCCCGGTAGGAGGCGCTTTTCAACATAGGGAATGGGATGAAGCTTGTCGTAGAAGCCGAGGGTTTTCCCTTCGGGAGATATGAACCAGGCGAAATCTCTCATCCGGCTCTTTGAATTATCGTCCTCCGGAAACACGCCCGCCCCTATCATTTTTACGGCGTGGGAGCCTTTAAGGATCTTTAAAAGTAAAGCGAGATATTGATCTTCCTGGCCCGGCTGCACCACGAATGAATATTCCGGCCATATCAGCAAATCCGCTTTTTTTGCTTCAGGGGTTAAGCTGTATTTAGAAAGACTTGCCAGATTAAAGCTTTCGTTCTGCACCAAAGCCACTGATAATTTCCCGCCCCATTCTATCGGCAGGATGCAGACGCGGCGCCAGCCCCAGAGCGCAAGAAGGAATAAAAGCAGGATAAGTGAAACAGCCGGAGCGGCGCGCCGTTCTTTTATCAGCAGGCACAGGGCGGCGTTGACCGAGATTATCAGCGCGGAAAGACCGTATATACCGATAAGGCTTGCGGTTTGCAGGATCGGCAGCGCCGGCGTCTGGCTGTAGCCCAAAGCCAGCCAGGCGCATTCCAGCCACCACACTTCACACCTGAAATATTCAAGCCCGGCCCAGAGGGCGCCTGCCGCCGCTATAAAGAGAAAATCTTTAAGCGAGGCATTCCCGCCCGCTATTTTGCCGTTCCATATCTTCCAGAGCAATGCTGCGTGGAGAGCGAGCCAGAGGGAGAAAACACACCAGAAAGCGGCGGCCACCGGCCCGAATATGTTTACCAGCCAATGCAGGGAGGTCGCGTAAAAGACGAGGCCCGTAAATGCCCCCAAGTTGGCGGCGCTTTTGGCGTCGGGGCAGTCCAGAACGGCCAGAAGCAGCGGGCATAACGCGACCCAGGCCAGCGGCCATAAGGCGAAAGGCGGGAAAGAAAATACCAGCAGAGCTCCGGAAAGCCCGGCGAGAAGCCAGCGGACAGGCGGGTTGATTTTATTCATTACAAGATTATGCTTATCAGGCAGCTAGGAGTCAGAAGCCGGAATTCTGAATTCTGACTCCTGAATTCTGTCTACCTGTGTTACTATTACGCCGCCTTGCGGAGTATCTCCTCAACAGACTTCCGGTCGCAGTCTATTTCCCACATGTTTATAAGTCCCATGGCGTTTTCCGCTATTTTCGGGATGTCCGCAGCCGGTATTTTCACTTCCGAAAGTTTCAGCGGAGCGCCTATTTTGGAAAACCATTTTTCAAAAGCGGCTATCGTCATTTCCGCCGCTTCCGCGTCCGAAGCCGCGGCAATGCCGAATACCGCTTTGCCGAATTTAGCAAGGCGCTCCGGCCCCGAAGTTTTCAGGTCATATTTAAACCAGGCCGGCATAACTATGGCCAGCCCCGCTCCGTGCGCGATATCGTACAAGGCGCTCAGTGAATGTTCTATCGCGTGATTTATGAAGCTTCCCCCGCCGTAGCCCAGGGCCTGCAAACCGTTCAGGGCGAGCGTGGCCGACCACATCATGGAGGCCCGGGCGTTATAATCCCCGGGGTTTTCGAGTATCCGGTCCGTGCTTGCGATGACCGAGCGGGCAATGGCGTGCACCAGTTCGTCGGTTATCGCGGCGTCTTTATCTTTAGTGGTGAAATAGCCCTCAACGATATGAGCCAAAGCGTCCACCGCGCCGTTGGCCGTCTGCGCTTTAGGGAGGGTAACGGTGACGAGCGGGTCCATTATCGAGACCTTGGGGAAAGACATGGCCGAGCCGGATGCGAATTTTTCTTTTGTGCCCTCGTTTGTCAATACGAAACCCGAGTTCATCTCCGAGCCCGTGGCCGGAATGGTCAGAACTGTCAGCAGCGGCATCGCGTTTTTAACTCCCGCTTTGCCGGTAAAAAAATCCCAGACATCGCCCGCGTATAAGGCGCCGGCCGCTATGGTTTTTGACTCGTCTATCACGCTGCCGCCGCCCGCCGCTATGATGACATCGCATTTATTCTCTCTGGTTTTTTTTATGCCTTCGCGGGCGTGAGAAAGGACCGGGTTGGATTTTACTCCTTCATGCTCCGCAAAAGCCACGCCCGATGCCTTAAGACTGTCCGTTACGGCGGAGTAAACGCCGTTCTTTTTTATGCTGCCCTTTCCGTAAACAAGCAGGGCCTTTTTGCCGTAGCCGGCGGCCTCGGCTCCGATTTTTTCAATCGTTCCTTTTCCGAAAATTATTTTTACCGGATTATAAAAAGTGAAATTTTTCATTTTAATTCCCCTGACGGCTTATTATTCTAGCATGTTGCGTCTCTAAGTCAAATCACCTGTGTTCCCTGTTAATTTTATATAATTGAACCAGGGGTTGGGAAATTTTGGAGATTTAAGTGACCACAGGCAACAAAGCGCCGAAACTTTTACTTACCAGCATTATGCGCCCCATAGGACCCGCCTATGGCGACGCCCAGAGCGTGGGCTATGAGCTGCTTCACGCGCAGGTCACCAGGGCGCAGGGGATGTTCAGCCCGCGCGCCGTGCACCGCCAGTTCTCCCTGGATTACATAGCCGAAAACCTTGACAATCCCACCGTGGCGCTGCATTATCCCTCAAAGCGGGAACTGATAAAAGAACTTAAAAAAGGTTATGACTACGTGGGAATTTCCTTCATAGTGGTCACTTATCACCGCATGAAGGAGCTTTCAACCCTGGTGCGCAAGTATTCCCCGAATAGCAAAATAATCCTGGGCGGCTACGGAACCGTGCTGCCGGACGAGGCCCTTACACCTTTTGGCGATCATATCTGCCGGGGCGAGGGCGTGGCTTTCACGCGCGAATTACTGGGTCAGCCGCCGCTGCTTGAGCATAAGCATCCGTTCATAGAAAGCCAGATGCAGATCTTTTCAAAAACAATTTCCCGCACCGGCATGATCTTCGCGGGGCTCGGCTGCCCTAACGGCTGCGACTTCTGCTCCACCTCACATTTTTTCAAGCGTCAGCATCTGCGCCTGCTTTCCACCGGCGCGCAGGTTTACGAAGTGGTGAAAAGGCACCTCAAAGTAAATCCGGACGCGCAGTTCACTATTTTAGACGAGGAGTTCCTGCTTGACCGCAAACGGGCCCTTGAGTTCCGCGACCTGGTGGTGGCCGGCGGCCGGCCGCTTTCAATTTTTGCTTTCGCGAGCATCAAGGCGCTCAGCCTTTACCAGCCGGAAGAACTGCTCGAAATGGGCGTGGACGGCGTGTGGATAGGTTACGAGGGCGAACGCTCGGGTTATGATAAGCGCGCCGGCAAGTCAGCCGAAGAGATATTCAAGGGACTGAAAGATAACGGCGTAATGATCCTGGCTTCCATGATAGTGGGCTTTGATTACCAGACCACCGACATAATCCGCGGCGAGCTTAAGAAACTACTGGCCATGAAACCGGACCTCTGCCAGTTCATGATCTATAATCCGAATCCCGGCACCCCGCTTTACGATAAGGTGCGCGCCGGCGGCCTTCTGCGCCGGGAATACGCCGAGAATCCCGCCAAGTACTGGAAAGTTGCCAGCGGTTTCAAGTCACTGCTGGAACATCCCCGCATGACGGCAGCGGAAATAGAAAATTCCCAGGAATACTGCTTCAGGACCGACTTCCGCGAGCTGGGCCCCTCCATCTACCGCGTGGCCGAGACCCTGCTGACCGGCTACCTTAAACATAAAGACTCCAGCAACCCCTTTCTTAGGATTAAAGCCGCGCGCTACGCCGCTGAAGCGCGCAAGGGCTATCCCGTTTTTCTGGCGGGAGAATTGTTCGGCCCCACGCTGCGCGCGCGCGCCATAGTGCACCGTATTAAGAAAAATGTTTACGCGGCTCTCGGCAACCCTTCCTTTGCCGACAGGGCGCTGGCCTGGGGCGCCGTGGCCGCGGCCTTGTGGACTTCTTTTAAACTGCGCTTCAATTTATTCCAGAACCCCGCGCTTATGCGCGCTTCCTGGCGCATGCCGCCGCCGCAGTTCAGCCGTGAATGGCTGGCCCAGCGCATAGCCGCTTACAATGTGCCGCAGAAACTATCCGTGCTGGTTGAGCAATACGACGGCCGCAAAAACCAGCTGCGGGTGCGCCTTGAGGGCGCGCTGGACCGTTATCAGGGAGAGAAGCTGGCCGAGGAACTGCGGATTTATCTGAAGGAAACAAAGGTTAAGCTGGTACTGGATTTTGAAAAACTTAAGGTCACGGAAAAGGAAGCGGCCGCCGCTTTCAGCCAGCGCCTGAGCGAGTACCGCTCACGGGTTAAAATCTCGCTCCCAAAGCCGGCCGCAGCCCATGCGGCGCAGTTCCTGTTCATGGCGGAAATGTTTAAATATTATAAGTGTTGAGAAATCGCCGTATGCTTTCGGCCATAAGCCATAGGCAGAAAAATGCCGTACGCTATAGGCTGTAGGCTATATGCTTTTTTGGAGTTTTCTTATAGCTTATGGCCTCTGGCCTATGGCGGGCGCAGCGCCCATATGGCCTATGGCAATTTTTCCATATACCTAATGCTGAGCTCTCCTGAGCCTTTCCATTATGGCGAGCCCCAGGCCATGCTTAGGCACGCGCTCCGCGTAAATGACTCTTACGCCCTTTTGTTCAAGCGAATGAAGGCATTTAAACAGATTGGCCGCGGCCTCACGCAGGTCGCCGCTGGCGGAAAGCACCGCCGCTTTTTTATATTTTCCAAGCGGCATTTTTGAGAATGCAAGGTAAGCCGAATACTGGCCGGGTATTGCCTCGGCTTCGGTATTTACCAGTTTAAGCTTTACGACCGGGGCATAATGTTTTTTAAGCCCGCCGGGCGCGGTTATTCTTTTCGCACCTTTAGGCCGGGAAACCAGTTTTCCTACCGTCTTCTCTATCTCTTCAACGGTAATTCCTCCGGCCCGCAGCAGCACCGGCCTGTTTTTTATAAAAGTTAGGATGGTGGATTCCACTCCCACGCTGGTTTTCCCCCCGTCCAGAATAATATCAGGGCTGTTCCCAAGATGATTCTTTACATGGGTGGCGGTTGTGGGGCTGAGCCGCCCGAAAAGATTCGCGCTTGGGGCGGCTATAGGCCGGCCTGAGAGTTTTATAAGTTTTAGTGCCACGGGGTGCGCCGGTACGCGCACCGCTACGGTGGGAAGGCCGGAAGTTACAATGTCGGGCACGATGTCGTTCTTCGGTAAAACCAAAGTCAGCGGGCCCGGCCAGAACTTTTTCATCAGTTTAAGGGCCGGTTTCGGTATTTTTAAAAAAAGTTTTTTTGCCTGTCCAAGCGAGGCCGCATGCAGTATAAGGGGATCAAAACGGGGCCTTTTTTTAATTTCAAAGATCCGCGCGCAGGCTTGCGGGTTCAGTCCGTCAGCCCCCAGTCCGTAAACAGTTTCCGTGGGGAAAGCCGCCACCCCGCCGCGGCGTATTATGGCCGCGGCTTTTCTAATATTCGCCGGCGTGGCTTTTACTATTTTCATTACCTGCTGAGATATTTTTTGTGGCCGATTTTCCGGAGCCTGGAGTTCTTTTTAAGAATTTCCACGCGCATTTTTTTGCGGTAGCTGGAAAGTTTTACGGCAAGTTTTCTGTCGCTTAAGGCAAGCATGGAAACGGCCAGCAATGCGGCGTTTTTTGCGCCATTTACTCCCACGGCGGCCACGGGGATGCCTGAGGGCATCTGGATGATGGAGAGTATGGCGTCCAACCCGTCCAGGGCGGCGCTTTTTATGGGCACGCCTATAACCGGCAGTTCGGTCATGGCGGCTATTACCCCCGGCAGGTGGGCGGCCCCCCCCGCTCCGGAGATAAATATCTTTACGCCTTTTTTTACGGCGGCTTTAACGTAGTTTTGCAGCGCGGCATGGGTTCGGTGGGCCGAGAGAACGTTCACTTCGCATTCAACAGAGAAAGATTCAAGCGTAAGCGCCGCTTCCCGCATGATCCCCAGGTCGGAATCGCTCCCCATTATTATGGCTATTTTTGACATGGTTCCTCTTTTTAAACAGGAGATAGCGGAGTCAAATAGGAAAAAAGATCGGGGTCGGCTACGCTAACCTGTCGACAGGAACAAGGAGTAAGCAGCAAGGGAACTAATTTTCGTTTTTACTCGTTTCTCAATTCTTTCTACTTGATCCTTCGAATTAATTTCTGCGTCAGCGAAAATTAGTTCGGAGAGGGAGGGATTCGGTCACAACTCTGCGGCCTCTGAGCCGCAGGTCGCGACCCCGGCTCGCGCCGCACAAAGTGCGGCAACGCTCCGCCTTTCTCATCCCTCACTCGAGCCAAGCAGTTGGCTCGTTCTTCTCTTTAAAAGCGTTTCGGAGAGGGAGGGATTCGAACCCTCGATACGCGTTTACACACGTATGTCGGTTTAGCAAACCGGTGCCTTCAGCCGCTCGGCCACCTCTCCATTTGTTGTGCCCGTACTTTACAGATATGCGGGCATTGGACAATTAAGAGTATACCAAAAATCAAAACAGGTATAAATTCGTTTTAAAAGGATGGGAATGGGGGACGCTGCACGATAACTCGATTGTTTTGTTCTCATTGCCTCAGAACGATTATTTGTTAGTGCCCCTTCAAGTTATCGAGTTATCGTGCAGCGTCCCCCCGCGTTCAATTCCGTTCACAAGTGTCCGGGTAAGATACACCGCGGCAACAGGCAACAGTCCCTGGACCAGAAGCAGGACCGCCCAAACGAGGGCCAATCCGCCGGCCGCCTGTCTAATCAGTTTAAATGCCAGCGGCAGATAGGGAAGCTGTTGCCGGAAGCGCCTGGCTGCGTCAAGAATTTGTTTTTTCATATCCAGAATATGCAAAGGACGGAGCGATCCTTTCTTGCAAATATTACTTCGCGCATTCCACCGCTTTGCCGGGTATTTTATAGAATCTCCGCTTGAGCAGCTCTATAAACATAAAGCAGTCCATTAGCTGTTTTGAATATGTTCTCCTGAACGAAAGATCCTCAAGTTTTCCGTTCAGCTTCAGGTCCTTGAGAAGAGAAGGCATAAATTCCTCGCTGCTGATGCCAGCGGCCCTCAGCCTTCCGGAAAACTCCTTTACGCGCAGGCCAAGTGATAAAGCCTCCTTGATCACGGCAATGGAGGAGTCATAGGATATTTCCCCGGCAGCATACTGTCTGAGCAGCCTGCACCTGAATGTTTTGCAGATTTCATAGCGCCTTTCATCACTATACAAGGCGCACAATTTGCCTTTCTGTCCCCTGCAAGGCAGACGGAAGTACCGCTTGCCGCCTTCCGAAAAGGATTCAACCTCCATCTCTTTAAGGAACGCCGGATCATCATTGTTTTTAATTATTGCCTTCGGGAACAATGTTCCGTCGCAGCACAAGCCGCATTCAATGCAGATATTGCCTTCTGTACCCTGTGGCTGCGTAATATCGGTTCCGGTCATCTGTTGAATTACCTTTCCTCCAGGGATTCAGGAAAACATGGATACCACTGTGTATTGCCGATGTCCCCGTGCGCCCGTAAGAACGAGACCTCCACAACTAAGCCAGGCGTGAGCAGCAAGTTTTTCCGTCTTTGCCTCATCTTTTGCCAGACCCAGGTACAGAGTGCCGGCGATATGACGGCGTTTCAGCATCCACTGGGCCGCGACCGCTTGTGGCAGGCAGACGCTCTCCCATAGAGTATAGTTCGCGGCCGAACGCACGGCCCTGCCCACCTGCCGGGCAAGCTCAAGCTCGGAGGCGCTGACAAGGTCCGCTGCTTCGTTCATATGCCTGCCCAAAGAGCCGGACAGCCATTTGAAAGGCAGAGCCAGCACCGTCAGACGCGCGATGCCCAGCAGCACGAACGCTTCTAGCAATAACAACCGCTCAACACGCGTGCGGCGGCGCCATTTGGCGGGAACGGCGTAAAAGTAGTTAAACCATGACATTCTTATATCGGTATTCATTATCAGTAAACGATATTCCCGCTGTCTTATTAAAACACCGCTTTTTTTAAAAAACCTCTATATGATTTAAAAATTCATATCGGCAGTTATGGCATGCGCAGAGTCACGGAGGTTTTCCAAGCCTTCCGGCAGCCACAAACGGCGGACGGATGTAGTCGCGGCTATCCGTGCGCAAAACTGCATTGCAGAAGCCGTCGGAGTTGCAAGCCAGGGTGCGCCGTATAGAAAGCGAACCATAGCCATCGCGGCCTGGCCGGGGGACAGGGTTTCCAGGCGTGGGGTCTTAAGACAGGCTTTGCGGTCGGACAGGAGATAAATTGCCTTGAGTGGAGCCGGACCGCAGTGAAAGCCCCCCGGCAGAACAGCGCAGTCCACCCATGTTTCCGGATACTCGGGAGCCGCAACGAAGAGGGGACGCAGAGCGTTTGCCGGCAAACCAAGAGCTTCACAGACCCGGGGAGTGACCTTAAGGCGCGGATAACCCGCCTGAATAACGGGGCGGCCGTTATCCCAACTCAGGGCGCTGATGTCGTCGGCATGGAAAGACAGGCCCGCGGAGGCGAGGGCGGCGGCCAGGGTGGATTTGCCGGTCCCGCTCGAACCCATCAGCAGGAACGCTTCGCCGTTATGCACCAGGGATGTGGCGTGCAATGCAAGCCTTCCCTGCAGATGGAGCGCGGCGGCCATAGCGGGACACATAAGCGCGAACAGCGCGTTAGACGGTTCCGGATAGCTTTGGCGGATGGTAATGGTCTTTCCGCCAAGGTCATAACGAAATTCAAGCACATGGCCCTTACGGCTCTGAAAACGCAACAGCCATTGATCTCCTTCCCGGCGCCATTCCTTGAACAGGGGCATGGAATCAGAGCGTGGGATAAGCCCGGCAAAGCGGACTGTAAGATCGGTGCCGTCGTTACTTTCGTGCGCCAGAGGAAGGGGCAGATCGCTGCGGACCCGCAAGCCATAGAGGGAGTAAGTCGCAGGTTTCGGCGCCGCAGTGGAGCCGGATATGGCGTCAGTATTCATTGTTTTCGGTATCGGCGTCAAACCGTTCCCGGTACTCCCTGAAGACAGTCTCGCATTTATCTCCCAACACTATAGAGCGGTCACAGGTTTCCCGCCAGCGTTGGGCCATCATTTTCCGCAACATTGGGTCCGGGTGCCGGGCCAGCTCCAACAGCCACTCGCCCGCCCGGCGCAATTCGGCAGGGCTTGTCATGGGCTGCTTGTCGGAAACCCGCGCCAGTGCCAGATAGTCGGCCAGTGGTGTGTGCGGGTACCGCGCATAGAAATATTGGAACCTGTACCTTTGAAGATCAGTTCTGATCCGTCCCGCGTTCAGGCGGCTGGCCTGCAACTCGTGGCAGCGGCGCTTCAATAGTACGGCGGGAACATTCCCAAGACGGACCTTCGGAGCCATCCGCATTACCCATTCATAATCGTCCAGAAAAATGTTCTCCCGGTAGGGATTGTTTTTGGCTATTTCGGTTCGCATCATAGTTGCGCCGCACAGAATAACTACCCGGAACAGCATCTCACGGCAGATCGCTTCGTGGGACTCGGGACACCACGCTTCCCCCTCACGCAGTCCCATGTTTTCGTAACTGCTGCCGCAGATATCAACGCCTGCCGCCTGCGCCCAGTCTAGTTGGGTCCGAAGACGGGAAGGGAGCGAGATATCGTCATGGTCGCAGCGGGCGATCCAGTTTCCAGCCGCCTGCCGTACGCCGAAATTGACAGCGGAGTGACTGCCCCCGTGACTTAGAAAGAACGGGCGGATACGGGGATCGCCGGAGGCGTAGCGTCGGACAACATCCGGCGAGCCGTCGGTGGAACCGTCGTCCACAATGATAAACTCAAAATCTTCAAAGGTCTGCCCCAGTATGGATTCGATAGCCTCCGCGACAAAGACGGCGCTGTTATAGACCGTCATGACCACGGAGACGGCCGGCGTCGGGTTGGGGCGGCGCGTCATCTTCGTTTCCTCCAATAAACGCATGACCGGTTGACAAGTTTAATGGGCTCTTTAATACCGTGCCGGGCGCGATATTCGTCAACTGCCTGACGGCAGGCCGCAAAAAAACCGTAATCGTCAATGATAATAAATCCGCCTGGGACAACCTTGGGATAGAGACACTCCAGGGCGGTTTTGGTCGATGAATAGAGGTCGGCATCCAATCTCAGGATGGCAAGTTGTTCTATAGGCGCTGTCGGAAGGGTGTCGGTAAACCAGCCCGGCAGGAAAACGACCTGCGAGTCTAAAAGATCGTAACGGATGAAATTGTCGCGCACGCCGTCTAAAGAAAACGCCAAAGACGGCACCTTCGTTTCTGACAGATCAAACCCCTGCGCCGCGTCCGGTCCTGACCCGGGCGGCGGCAGCCCCTCGAAGGAATCGGCGGCCCAAAGACGGCGGCCTCCCTCTCCATAAGCTCTCTGCAGCGCCCGCATAAAGATGGCAGCGCCGCCCTGGCAGACGCCCGCCTCCATGAAATCGCCGGGGATATTTTCCGAGAACACCGCCTCGGCGCACCGCTCCAGATTATCCAGTCCCGGGAGTCCGATCATTGTGTGGCTGAAAGCGTAGCGCGCCCGGTCCGACATGCCGAAGTCATGCTTGGCGTCAATTACCGCCTGATACAGCTCCGGTTCCCGGTACCTTATGTCCCGCAGGTAGCGCTTTCGTTCCAGCCCGGTCATGCCGGCAGCCCGCTTTTCGAGAAACCGTATCCGCAGCTCATGCTCGGGATAGATCAGGTTGACTAGGGCGCGCTTCAGAAGCCCCAGGTAGCTGAACCGCTGCTTGTCTTCGGGCGACGGCGCCTTACGGCGGGTTTCCGTCAGGCCCCGCTCCTGCAACGATTTCAAGAACCTGCCGGTATACCCGGCGATCTTTTCAACATCGCCTGAGAACTCACCGGCCAGGTTAAGGGATATCTCAGTAATCGTGACAGGATATTCCAGAAGTTCCCATATCCGTCTGCCTGTGCCCTCTAAACGCAGTTGTTTATTGCTGTCCGGCGGCCGGGCGTGAAGTATCCCATTGCGGCAGTCTGTAAAGGCCGGGCTCCGTCGATAGTATAAGTTCATTTCTTCCCTTATCACGAATCCTTCGGGGTATTATCCCGTTTTTGAACTTCCGGACTGCAATATTGAGACAGTCGCGTTGTCAGATGTAATCTCCTGTAAGGGAGCGTATTATTATGAATAGGACCCCAGATCCGCACCCTTCCCCCCATTAATGGAGACTTCAGTTTTCCGGACATCCTCTTCAATAATTTCAGGCGTTTGCCACTGTTTCTTGAGGGATTTATCATCCGCCGCTTTAGGAGAATCTATCCGCTGTTTCATTCCTTTACTGTTTTTGTCAATATTTTTCATGTTTTAATCTCCATAGTCTCTAGTGTAGTGTCGCATAAATACCTTTACATTTGACACCTATGAATAAATCCCCGCATCCGTCTTAGCGATCCCACTACCGGATTCGGTTTTCCGGACATCCTCTTCAATGATCTCAGGTGTTTGCCACTGCTTCTTGATGGATTTGTTGTCTACCGCTTTAGAGGAATCTACCCGCCGTTTCATTCCTTTTCCGTTCTTATCATTATTTTTCATGTTTCCTCCTCTATTCATTTAGTTTAGTGAATTCATTATAAAACGCCCGGCCATAACGCCACGCAGGAGCAGCGATGCCGCCCGATGGTTCGTATGAGGGGTAACCTCCGTCTGGAGCTCTTTCCAGGCGCTTTGCAGGGAGCCGCAGTCCACATAGGCCGGAACCGAGCGGTGTGATGCCAGTGCCTGCAGTTCCTCCTCCATTTCTTCCCGGTGATCCAGTAGTCGCCTTCCCACATCGGCCGCCTGCTTTCCCCGCGCAGTATTCCAGCGCACCTCGTCCGGCAGCGCGCACATGGCCCGACGCAGCAGCATGCGCTCTCCGCCGCCGCTGCTGTGTTTTTCTTCGGGTACGCCAAGGCAGAACATAAGCAGACGGACATCGGCAGTGGGGTCCCTGACATCCAGTCCGGCCGCCGCGCCAAGCCCGTGGTGTATGTACAGCCCGGGCGAGTTTTGTTCGATGGTCAGGCGCCGTTCCTGTTCGGGGGACATGGGTGCCGCAAAGAACGGGTCGTGATCCTCCCGGCGCATGGCCGCCTGAAGATCCATCCTCCTTGCAAAAGCCGGAAGTATGGCGCTGTATTCGCCCCAGGGCTGTTTTGAGGGGTGAACAAATAGCCGTCGTCTGCGCCACAGGGGACCCAGCAGGGGGCTCAACAAATGGCGGCGCATAGTCCGGTACCAGGAGCAGCCCTCTCTTTGCCGATAAGTCCGCAAGGCGCTGAACCCTTCATCCCAGTGCCTGCCGGCAAGCAGAAAGAATATCCGGTTCCTCCCGCCGCTCCAGGAGACCGTACCGTTGCCCATTTGTCCCGTCAGCAGCACACCAAGCTCCTGACGCCTGGCTTCGCTGGTTATTGCCTGAAGCCAGTACAGGTTGCCTGCCGCATGCAGGGGGCAGCCGAACACATCAAGACTGTCGCGGATGGCTCCGACAGGGGAGACGCCGGAGGCATTGATAGGAATATGCCGGATATTTTTATACTTTTCAGCCACCGTGCGGGCCAGGGGCCATTCATCGGCCAGGGCGCCGGGAACCAGATGTTCCGCCGGATAAAGGGGAACGGAAGTGAAGGCAGCCAGCGTTTGCCCCGCGCCCTGCAGAGCTTCCGCCGCAAGTGCCGTGACGGAACCGGAATCCAGGCCGGCGCTCAATGTGGTCCCGATGGGCCTGTCGGAGCGCAGCCGTACGCGTACGGCCCGCCGGAAATGGTCCATGAACCCTTCCATATAGTCTTTGTCGGAACCCAGGCGGACGACCGGGGCATCGTCGATGCGCCAGTATTTCCGGAGCTGCAGGGTTTGGGGCGTTACGGTCATGCTGTGGGCGGGCAAGAGGGAACGGACATCCTCCCAGAAGGTGTGGGACCATCCCTTCTCCGCGCCGGGGAAGATTACTAGATAACGGGCGAGCTGCCATTCATCTAGTTTAACGGAAAATTCGGGTAAGGTAAGAATCGCCTGGGGCGATGAGGCGAAAGCGAAGAAGGGATGCTTGTGACAGTAAAAGAGTCCCGTATTCCCCAGCTGATCCCGGGCGACAAATAGGCGGCGTTGCGCCTGGTCCCAGGCGGCAAAGGACCAATCGCCGAACAGGCGGGAGGGTGTGTCGTCCCCCCAGCGGCTGAAAGCCAGCGCGACCAGGCGGCCGTCCGGGACGGCGGGCCGCTCGGGTGCGGGGATGTGGAAAAGATCGCAGAGCTCGTCCCGATTGTCCAGTCGGGCGGCGGCGGTAATAAGGATCCCCGAATCCGGATCCTCCCAGGGCATCGTTTCATACCTGGCTTCAGGCGTGGTGTGAAGGTTGGCATAACCCATCCCGGCACAGCCCTTAATGCGGCTGACGATACCGTCGGGCCCCCAGCCTTTCAGGGCGCGGCGCATTATTTCCAAACGCTCCGGCGTGACGGGCCTTCCATCTAGATAGATCAGACCAAAAATGGCGCTCATGTTGACGTAATTTCTCTCCTGATGATATGGTCTAATTCCGTGTGAATCCCGTCTTTGAATCTACGCACCCGTCATTTTTCCGGCTCCAGCGTCCGTATCAGGCCCTTGGCCTCCAGTTCCGATACAAAGGCCGCGACTTCCTGTTTGCACCGCTCGGCAGAGACGTCAAAATTTTTCTGCAACTCAGTGCACAGCGCCTCAACGGTTACGGGGGTCCCCAGATGCCGCCAGATAACGGCGGCCATCCCATTGAGGCTAAAATATTTCCCGGCCTCCACATCGAACATTACCAACTCTTCCTGAATAGGCGACGCCAAAATATCCGTATTGCGGATAAACTCTTTTTTAAGGTCTGTTGGTTTCTCTTTTTTTGTCATAGTAATCCCGGCAACATGGATTTTAAATGTCACTGTTAAAAGAATATGTGCGTAGATATTTTAGCAAATTGATGATTTTTGACTGGGACCCCGAGTTCTCATCGCAATCTGAATTATATCCCCAAAGTCAGGTTATTTACTTTATAATCCAGTGTGCCACGGTTAAAAAGGCTATTGTTCACGTTTGTAAATAAAATCAGGGCGTTTTCTGGGCTTCCGGGGGCAGTTTTGAGAGGGTGATCTTCGGGTTGTTCTTAAGGAAGTATGCGCATTCCCATTCTTTGGGGAACAGCAGGACCGTGTTGCCTTTCGCGTCCTGCGCCCGGCGGGAGCCGGAAGGGAGCGTCGCCGCATCCAAAACTTCAGTCGGAGTTTTAACCGCCCAGCGGGCTATGTTCCAGGGGGCGGCTTCAAGGCGGGTTTCGGCCCCATATTCAAATTGCAGTCTGTGCTGCAAAACCTCGAACTGCAGCGGGCCCACGGCTCCCAAAAGCGGAAGACGCCGGGCGCCGTCCCCAAACGAAAATACCTGCACCACGCCCTCCTGCAGAAGCTGCTCCAGGCCGGTTTGAAACTTTTTAAACTGTATCGTGTTTGAACAGTGAAGGAACGCGAAATGTTCCGGCGGGAAGCGCGGAACTTCCTTGTAAACTATGGAAGCGTCATCAGTGAGCGTGTCGCCGATGCGGAATTCCGAATGTCCCACTATGCCTATAACATCTCCGGGATACGCTTCGTTTACGGTTTCGCGGCTCCTGCCGAAAAGCTTGTGCGAGCTTGAAAGCCGGACGCTCTTGCCGCTGCGCGAGTGCAAAACCCGCATATCTCTTTGAAACACCCCCGAACACACCCTTAAAAAAGCTATCTGATCCCTGTGCTTCGGGTCCATGTTGGACTGGATCTTGAAAATAAAACCGGAAAACCGCGGGTCCTCCGGCAAAATATTGCCGGACAAGGTTTTTTGTGGGCGGGGCGGAGGCGAGAGTTCAAGAAAGCCGTCCAGCAGCATCTGCACGCCGAAATTATTCATGGCGCTCCCGAAAAACACCGGCGTCATATCTCCGGCAAGCACCGCCTTGGCGTCAAACGGTTCTCCGGCGTGGTCCAACACCGAAATTTCTTCAATAACCCGCTTTCGGGTGATAGCGTCAAGCCTTGCCAACACCTCTTCGTCAAAGCGGTCCAGAACGGTTACCGGCGCGCGGAAAGCGCCGCCGGGGACTCGCTCAAAAAAATGCACCTGTTTAAGGCGGCGGTCATAAACGCCCTTAAAATCCTGGCCGGAGCCAAGCGGCAGGTTGACGGGAAAAACATGGAGTTGGAGCGACTTTTCTATTTCATCCAGCAATTCCAAAGAGTCCTTTGAGGGCCTGTCCAGCTTGTTTATGAAAGTGAAAATAGGTATCTGTCGCAGGCGGCAGATCTCAAAAAGCTTGAGCGTCTGGCTCTCAATACCCTTGCCGGCGTCAAGGACCATTATTGCCGCGTCCACGGCCATCAAAACGCGGTAAGTATCTTCGGAAAAGTCCCTGTGGCCGGGAGTATCCAGCAGGTTTATGTAAAAATCGCGGTATTCAAACTGAAGCACGGTTGAGCTGATGGATATGCCGCGCTTTTTTTCAAGTTCCATCCAGTCGGAAGTGGTGTTTTGCTGGTTTCTGCGGGCGGTAACGGACCCGGCCAGCTGCACTGCGCCGCCGTAAAGCAAAAGTTTCTCGGTAAGCGTGGTTTTGCCCGCGTCGGGATGAGAGATAATGGCGAAGGTGCGCCGTCTGGAAATTTGATTGTCAGTCGTCATTGTTGTAAGGCCGTCGGCGCTTTTTATTATAACATAAGTACCGCATCCTCCCAATGAAAGCCGGACTGAAACCGGGTTCATTATCGCTTCAAACCCGTGTTTTGCTAAAATCTTTGTTATGACAAAACACGCTAAAAAAACACCGGCTATTTTTATCGGCCATGGGTCGCCCATGAACGTTTTGGCTGACAATGCCTATACCAGGGACCTTGCCGCATTTTCAAAAACGCTGGCCAAACCGGAATGCGTGCTGGTCGTTTCGGCCCATTGGCTTACGAACGGAACTTTTGTAACTTCAGGAAAAAATCTCGAGCAGATATACGATTTTTACGGCTTTCCCGACAGCCTGTACAATTTCAAGTATGCCGCGCCGGGCTCGCCCGTCCACGCGGCTCTTGTTGCGGAGAGTACGCATAAAGTTAAAATAACTCCGGACGGAAAGCGGGGCATAGACCACGCGGCTTGGGCCGTGCTGAAGCATCTTTTGCCAAAAGCCGACGTGCCGGTTTTGGAATTAAGCCTGGATATAACCAAGAGCCCGCGGGCGCACTACGACCTGGGCCGCGCGCTTGCGCCATTAAGGGAGCGCGGGGCGCTGATAATCGGAAGCGGGAACATAGTCCATAATCTGAGGATTATGGATTTTGAGGAAAAAGCCGAGCCATACCCGTGGGCAGTTGAATTTGACGCTAAAGCTAAGGAATGTCTGGAAAACAACGACCACGAAGCCCTGATCAACTACTCAAAGTGGGGCGAACTCTCACAATACGCCGTGCCGACCAATGAACATTACCTGCCGATGCTTTACGCCCTGGCCCTTAAAGACACAGATGAACAAATTTCATTCCTGCACGAATCGATGCAGAATGCCAGTATTTCCATGCGAAGTTTTATAATCCAGTAACCCCCGGCGATATTTTCTTATTTTGTATAATTAAAAAGCGCAGTTTCGCCATTACGGTGAACAAAAGCGGTATGATAAGCCCGTGCGAATACCTTCGTAGTGAGCACAGGTACCTTATAAGAGGGGTTCAGTCGCGGACAGCGCCATAGGCCCGCGACAGGCCAGAGTCACAGTGAGTGGGCCGCCGAAGGCGGCATAACGAACGACGAAGGGGAACTTCGTTCCCCTCGTAGAGCGCCGGGCGTCTACCTTATGAAACAGCAGGTCTCGAAAACCTGTAAGGCGCAAGCCTTCGAGGGTTCGAATCCCTCCCTCTCCGGATTTTTTCACATTGTTGTTTTTTTGACATTTTTCCGAATTCCCGCGCGCGCAAAGAATTAAAATTTAGCAGGAATTTCCACGGTTTTTTTAATTCAAACGTCAGCCGCTTCTCGCTAATCCGGAAGTTCGAACCGATCTTTTTCAACTTTTCCCGGTTTTCATCAGGTTTTCCGCTCTCCGCCAGTTCTCCGACGTGAATAGTCTCTTTAAGAAACTCCAAGGTCGGTTCGAACCGATTTACACTCTCCCGTTCAAAAGCTGCTAAATCATCTTGTAAATACCTTTTCTTTTCAATAAATGAACGCTTCTTTTGGGCATATTCAACCTGCGTCACTTCCCCGCTTAAGGTCAAGTCCAAAAGAGCGTTCATTTGTTTATTAAGGATATCAATATCAAATCGCAGCTTTTGTACGGTCCCTGCCACGGCCTGGGCCGATGTGGCTCTTTCCTCTTCCGCCATAGAGATGAGCCCAGCGGCCAGGGCCGGGGGTAAGGAAACAGTTTTTAATTCACCTTTTATCTGGGCCTCAATCAATTCCTCTCTCACATAAGGCTCAGCGCAAGGCTTCTTGCGCTTGGTGCAGTGTAAATAATTATGCCCTTTCTGTGTTTCCGTGGTTATAAGGCAACCGCATTCCTTACAGCGGAACAGGCCGCGGTAGGTATAGGGTTTCAATTTAGGGCGGCCCTTAGGCTTACTTTTATCAAGCATTACGATTTGGCAGCGGTCGAATAGGGCCTTGGTGATGATCGGCTCATGCTTGCCCTCGTAAATCTCGCCCTTATACCTTATAACGCCGTAATAGACCGGATTACGGAGCATATACTGATAATTGGAGGTTGAAAGGGCGGTATGCCGCCCTTTCATGCCTACCCCGTTGATAATACGGCGCACCTCGGCCAGTGTATAATCCCCGGAGGCATACAACTCAAAAGTCTTGCGGATAAAGACCGCCCGGTCTTTATCCGGCAAGATGGTCCGGGTATTCTTGTCGTTTAAGTAGCCGAGCGGAGCGCAACAGGGCCAAATGCCGTTGCGAAGTTTTTGCCTAAAGCCCCGCCTGATATTTTCCGAAAGGTTGTCCACATAATACTTTGACTGGCCGAAAGCTATGGATAGCATAAACTTACCCTGCGGCGTGGGGTCAAACCAAAAGGTAGGGAACTTCAAAGCTGTTATTTTGCCGGTGTCCACAAGATAGACAATGCGTCCGCCGTCGATGGAATTACGGGCTAGGCGGTCCGGGTGCCAGGAAATAATACCCTGTGCGCTGCCCTGCTCTATGGCGGCTACCATATCATTGAATATCTCGCGGCCAGGCTCCTTGGCGGTTTTGCTTTCTATGAATTCCTTTACGATTATAAGGTTTTCCTTTTTGGCATACTCGCGCAACTCGGCAAGCTGTCCCTCTATGGACAATATCTGTCTGTCAGGTTCATCTGTAGATTTTCTGGCATAAAGGAAATACCGCATTGTTTGGTTTTGCATAAGTTTCTCCTTACCTTATTATCTGGTTCTCCTGACCTTATTGTGTGGTTTTGTATAAGTTCGCTTTTACCTTGCGCTTTATGCCGGTTTGGCTTAGCAAAGCGAAACCGGCATAAAGGGCCTACTATCAATTCTCCGCCGCGCGTAAGGCCGACTTGGCTTAGCAAAGCGAAGACGGCCTTACTGGCGGCGCTTAAGGAAGAGATTGGTTCGGGAAGCTTTGCTTCCCGGCGCGCCAGCGCCGAACTTCCGGGCTTCTCGCCGTTTGAATTCAAAAATCCGGGGGAATTCCTGCTAAATTTTAATTCTTTGCGCGCGCGGGAATTCGGAAAAATGTCAAAAAAACAACAATGTGAAAAAATCCGGTGTTTTTTG